>NZ_JBXWSB010000005.1:0-88095 GCF_059613205.1 Ruegeria sp. BHSB064 | reverse complement strand
GCAGCGTATGCCCGGTTTACTGAAGCCGAGCCTGCCAAGGCGTATATCCGTAACCAAGGCGCGCCGATTGTCGTCAAAGCTGACGGTCTGGCCGCGGGAAAGGGCGTGATCGTTGCGATGGACGAAGAGACTGCGTTGGACGCGATTGACGACATGTTCGGTGGCGTTTTTGGCGGTGCCGGCGCGGAAGTTGTCATTGAAGAATTCATGGACGGCGAGGAGGCCTCGCTGTTTGTTCTGTGTGATGGTGAGGACATTCTCTCAATCGGGACAGCTCAGGACCACAAACGCGTTGGCGAGGGAGATACCGGATTGAACACGGGCGGCATGGGCGCATATTCTCCGGCGCCGGTGTTGAGTGCAGAGGTTGAAGCACGTGCGATGGAAGAGATTGTGCGCCCGACCATTGCCGAGATGCAGCGCCGGGGTACGCCGTTTCAGGGTGTTCTTTACGCCGGGTTGATGATCAAGGACGGTCAGCCGCGTCTGGTAGAATACAATGTGCGTTTTGGCGATCCTGAATGTCAGGTGCTGATGATGCGCCTTGGTGCTCAGGCTATGGACTTGATGCATGCCGCTGCCGAGGGGCGATTGGGCGAGATGCGGGTGAACTGGGCAGATGATCACGCGATGACGGTTGTGTTGGCGGCCAAGGGTTATCCGGGTTCCTATGGAAAGGGTTCAGTCATCAAAGGGTTGAACGCATTGCCCGAGGACAGCAGCAACATGGTGTTCCATGCGGGGACCAAGGCTGTCGAGGGTCAGGTGCAGGCCGCCGGTGGGCGTGTGTTGAACGTGACGGCGCGCGGTGACTCGTTGCAAGAGGCGCGGGACCGGGCGTATCAGATGGTTGATGGCGTGGAATGGCCCGAAGGGTTTTGCCGACGCGATATTGGGTGGCGTGCTCTGGATGCTTGATCGGGCAGGGGGCTTTGCCCCCTCGGCCTGCGGCCTCACCCCCAAGGTATTTTTAGCCAGATGAAGAGGCGGATCAGCAATTTAGGGCGCTTTTCAGGCTGTTCGGGCCGTTGAATGGGCCAAGATCGGTTTTGGTCCAATCATTGTCATAAGAAACGCTGATGATCCGTGACCAGTTGGCGCTGGCCACGATGAGCTCTGGGCGGTCGCCGCAGCTGCGCAGGCCGCCCGAGATGAAATCCTCACCGATCTTGTGGTTGGTCAGACCGGGTATCGAAGCGATCTCGGTCAGGGTGTTGTCTTTGTAGCGCCAGATGCGCAGTGTTTTGGCAAGGTGTGGACGGTCGATATAGGCGATTTCGACATGGCCGTCACCGTCCAGGTCGGCTGCGCCAATTGGGGCGAGCCAGCGGAAGCGGGTGCCGATATGAGGTGTGGCGGCGATTTTTGCGCCGTTTGCGTTGTAGATAGCGAGCTGTGCGCCTTGTTGATCCTGAGATTCAACGACAATCGCTTCTAGAGTTCCGTCAGCATCAATATCGATAAGTCGTGGTGCGAGATCTTCGAAGACGCGGTCATGGGGCAGACGAACGGTCACGGTCTTTGGGTTTGAGTCGGCGTTTTGAACGCGGAGTTCCAATGCACCGTATTCAACAGCGTCGCCCAAGACCCCATGCGCATAACGTGTAGTGGGTTCTGTGAATCTGGCGGCTTTGATTTGATCGGCCGCTGTGGCTGAACCGAAAGTCGCTCCACAAAGGCACAGAGCTGTTAGCGCGCCGCGTGCCCGGCCATGCCAAAGGCGAGCGGGCAGGCGCGGCGCTGCGGAAAGCATCAGATCTGCTTTTCAGGCATCTGTACGACCAGACCGTCCAACTCATCGGTGACTTTGATCTGGCAGGTCAGGCGCGAGCGGGCCGGGTCGGGCTCATAGGCAAAGTCCAGCATGTCTTCTTCCATGTCATCCTTGCCCGGGATCTTTTCGACCCAGTCGGGGTGGACATAGACGTGGCAGGTCGAGCAGGCGCAAGCGCCGCCGCAATCGGCCTCGATGCCGGGAATGTTGTTGTCACGAGCCCCTTCCATGACGGTCAGTCCGTTGGCGACCTCGACAGTGTGTTCGGTACCGCCGTGCTCGACATAGGTGATCTTTGCCATTGCGTGCGTCTTCCTTTTACGATGTTCGAATCTTCCTTAGTGAAGGCATTTAGGTCTTTCCAGCCTCATTTGCGACTCATCGCGCCGTGTCTGGACTTTCCTTGCATTTGTTCTATCTTTGTTCTCATGCTTGTTGCTCCTGTTCGCACTGTCACGCCAAACCAGAGCTGGCCACGCCCGCCATCCTGTTTGCCGTCAAACCAATTGACGGCACCGCCCGAGGGTGCGCGGGTGGCCGTGGCCGGGCTTGTGATCCTGCGGCAGAGGCCGGGGACGGCCAAGGGGGTGATATTTCTGACGCTTGAGGATGAGACCGGGATCGTGAATGTGGTGGTGTGGCGCAAGATCTACGAGCAATTCCGCCGCGCGGTGATTTCAGGGCGGTTGCTGAAGGTGACAGGCCGGATGCAGCGGGCGCATTCGGTGACTCATGTGATCGCGGAAGAGATCGAAGATATCTCGGGCATGTTGGATGTGCTGGTGCGGGGGGACGGGCATTAAAGCAATCTGCGTATAGTGTGGCCTCTGGACAGGGCGCTGCCCCGGTCATAGCTCGGATAGGTATTGAGACGGGTAAGAGGGCGCGATGGCTAACGGACATTTTCTGTGGACGGATCTGTCCACCTACGACATGCGCACTGCCAGAGCGGACTATGCCGAATTTTTCAATTGGTCCTTTGGCAAAGAAGATGCCTATGACTTTGCCACCATCGGCGGTCAGGAGGTTGCGGCCATCTTCCCGATGCCGGATCGTTTGGCGAAAACGAACATGCCGTCATTTTGGATGTCGTACATCCAAGTTGATGATCTGGATGCGAAGGTCGAACAAGCTCGGGCACACGAGGGCGTCATCATCGAAGTTGAGCCCCAGCCCTTCAGTGAAGCGGCCCGTATCGCGCTGGTTCGGGATCCGTCCGGCGCGGGGTTCACGATGTATGAGGGGCCAGACATCCAGACCGGAGCGCTAGGCGCTGGTAAGGTCATAGGCCGCTTTCATCATGTTCCTGACATCACGCTGATCGCGCCATTCTACGCAGACCTGTTCGGGTGGCGCTTTGAGAAAAGCTCGGCAAGCCCTTGGCCGCGTTATGATATACGCCATCCCGACGGAACAGTTGTTGCTTGGGCCGAAGAGGTGCCCGAATTCATTCGAGGCAAATTTCGCTATTGGATGCCGTGTTTTGGCGTCAAATCCGTGGGCGATACCCTCCACCACATCAGGGCACGTGATGGGCATCACCCCAATGACCTGCCGGAGGGCCGCGCATTGGTATCAGACCGGCAAGGGGCGCATTTCATGATCCAGAATGTGGGTCCAAACGATGCTGCTGTCGGCGAAAGCCCGGATTCAAGCGCCAACAGCACGCCTGCGGGAGTGGCCTGGAATTCGCTGATCGCGTTGGTTTGTGTATGGCTTGCCGTGATGATGGATTTACAGGTGTTTTGGGGCGTGCTGTTCCTGATCTGGACATGGCTGGCACTAAGATCCGGGCGCGCCGATTTTGTTGAGCCGATTGATCGGGCGACTCGACCTTTGATGTTCTGGCTTATCACCGGAACGTGGATCGTACTGAGCTCTTGGGTGATCATTGCGTCGGTTTTCGGTGGCTGGTGATCATGTGCGAAGGAAACTAAGCGCCGAATACAAATCAGACGTTTTTTAAGCCGCTGGGTGTCCGGTTCTGCCTTTGCATAGACGGCGCCAAAGACATGTTTGCGCCTTCCAATAATGAGCAAAAGGCGCTTTTCCGCCAATCTGGCAACTGTTGGTCGACTCTCCGACATGGGTTAGGTACTTGCACACGTCTTTTTGCGTCAGCCGAGGTCCGGGATGGACTTGGGTGCGCATCACTCAACGTCTTCTCAGAGTCATTCGGGATGCCAAACGTCACACAATACGGACCCTTCGAAAAAAACGTCGGTCTGGATGGAGATCAAATATCCGACCGTCTTGCAGAGCTATCAGACCTCAGCCGGTCAAAAGGGTATGTGCATGCCGCAAGAATGATTGAAGAAGCTCAGAAAGCTTACGCTTTCGAGAGCCGGCATCTTGCAGCCGCTGAAGCGTACCGTTCAGAATTGCTGAACCTGGCGGGTTTTGAGACGTCGCGGTCGCCGGAAACCCCGGATCTCAAGCAACGCGGAGGTCCGAATTTTCGATCGAGGCGGTCCAGAAAATCGGAAAGCATCCGTTCCGATGTTGCACAGCGATCAGTTGAACCGCAGGGGCAGAGAGCTTTTGTCCTGACAGCCGGGATGCGTGTCGAAAACAGGAAGGTTACAGCGCTGCGTGGTCAGCAATGGGCAAGCAAACCGATGCGCTTTCCTGCAGAGCCGGAATTCAAATTTCGCTGACGCATTGTGCTGTGGCCTGAGGGATTGCGCCAAACAACGAACTTCACCAAGAGATCATGTGCTTGCTGTGATTGGGGGTTATCGCTTGAACAAAACCCCTTGTGACTGCTTGTCCCTGTGATCCCCGCGCAGGTCTGCATGCAACGCGCGACCGGCCTGAACTCCGGGGCGGGCACCTACGGTTTCAAGCCAGCGGGCGAAATGGGGTGTGTCGTCGATGTTATGCTGCTGACCTTCCCAAAGGCTGGCCCAACCCCAGATCGACATATCTGCGATGGAGTAGAAATCGCCCGCAACGTATTCGTTGTTGGCCAGTCTACGATCCAGCACGCCGTAAAGGCGGGCGACCTCGGTGCGATAGCGGTCCTTTGCGTAGGGCAGGTCCTGCGGCGGGTCCAGTTGAGGGGCGTATTTCAAAAAGTGATGCGCCTGACCGGCCATGGGCCCGACACCGCCCATCTGCCACATCAGCCATTCTTCGACCGCGATCCGATCACGCTCGGTCTTGCCATAGAACCGCCCGGTCTTGCGGGCCAGATACATCAGGATTGCTCCGCTTTCGAACACGGAAACGGGTGCACCATCAGGTCCATCGGGATCGACAATGGCAGGCATCCGGTTGTTGGGGGCGATTTTCAGGAACTCCGGGTCGAACTGATCGCCCTTGCCGATATTGATCAGGTGTGTCTTGTAGGGCAGCTCCATCTCTTCCAGGGCGATGGACACTTTCCAGCCGTTTGGCGTGGGCCAGAAATACAGATCAATCATGGTCTCTCCTCAGGTTGAAGAGATCATGAAGCTTTCTGGGCAAACGGCAAGGGGGCTTGCGGCTGGCAATTGGCAAAAATACGTGAGCAGCAACTGTATCATCGCGCGTTTTTGACTCAAGGGTCACAGATTGCAGAACTGTGAAGAGGCGTTTCACGGGGTTGACGACTCTGCAAGTGCGGCGTAAGGCCAACATCACAGACCACGTGGCGATTTGTTACCGGATTGCGGGCCACGCTAAACAACACCGCTAAAAGGTCAGGATGAAAGACCCCTTTCGCTTGGCCGCGTCTGGGGTTTTTTGTTTGCCTCTGCCCGAGGCTGAAAGGATTGAGATGAGCGAGAACTGGAACAAACGCACCCAAGCCGTCCACGGCGGCATCCGCCGCAGCCAATACAACGAGGTGAGCGAGGCGATTTTCCTGACGCAGGGCTTCGTTTACGAAAACGCGGAACAGGCCGAAGCCCGGTTTCTGGAGTGCGGACCTGACGAGTTCATCTATGCCCGCTATGGCAACCCGACCGTGTCCATGTTCGAACAACGTATCGCAGCGTTGGAAGGGGCCGAGGACGCCTTTGCAACGGCATCGGGTATGGCTGCTGTCAACGGTGCGTTGACCTCGATGCTGAAGGCAGGTGATCACATCGTCTCTGCCAAGGCGCTGTTTGGATCCTGTTTGTACATCGTCGAAAACATCCTGACCCGTTTTGGCGTGGATGTGACCTTTGTTGACGGCACTGATCTTGAGCAATGGAAGGCTGCAATCCGGCCCGACACCAAAGCGGTGTTCTTCGAATCCATGTCGAACCCGACTTTGGAAGTGATCGATATCGCGTCTGTGGCCGAACTGGCCCATGCTGTCGGTGCCCTTGTCGTGGTGGACAACGTGTTCTCGACCCCGGTGTTTTCACGCGCGATCGCGCAGGGCGCAGATGTTGTGATCTATTCGGCGACCAAGCACATTGACGGTCAAGGCCGCGCGCTGGGCGGAGTGATCATCGGCACGCGGGACTTCGTCCGCGGAACGGTCGAGCCATACCTGAAGCATACCGGCGGCGCGCTGAGCCCGTTCAACGCCTGGGTAATGCTGAAAGGCCTGGAAACCATGGCTTTGCGGGTCAATGCGCAGGCTGAAAGCGCGCAAAAGATCGCAGAGGCACTGGAAGGGCACCCGGCGCTTGAGCGTACTTTGTATCCCGGCCTGAAAACCCATGCGCAGAACGCGCTGGTGCAGACGCAGCTTGGCGGTAAGGGCGGCACAGTTCTGTCATTGGACATCAAAGGCGGCAAGGACGCGGCCTTTGCGTTCCTGAATGCGATGACGATCCCAGTGATTTCCAACAATCTGGGCGATGCCAAATCCATCGCAACGCACCCGGCTACAACGACGCACCAACGGCTGAGTGAAGCGCAGAAAGACGAATTGGGTATCACACCCGGCCTCATTCGGTTCTCTGTTGGTCTGGAAGACGCTGATGACCTGCTGTCCGATATCCGGCAGGCGTTGGAGGTCTCGCAAAAGTAATCTGGCGCGCCCCGGGCATCTTTATCGTTCCGGGGCGTGACTTGACGTCAAACTGCAGCGTAATTGTGTGTCCGTACGGATTGCCTGTTGCGCTGTTTCCTGCTGATTGCACCAGCAAAGGGCGCAAATCGTTGCGAATTGACGGTTTTACGCCGCTTTTTTCGATCCGGACTGCTATTGCCCACGTATCGGGGTAGACTGGAAAATGAACATCAGTCGTATATAGTCCGACGATCAATCGAGGAACCGCAGCCGATGAACGTTCACCCGCGCGACATTGATGAAACTCCGGATCGGGAAAAAGCCGCCGAGGCCCTTAAGGTCCTCCGGCAATGGGCCCAATCGGCGTCTGCATCCGAGATCACCCAATTGGACCCGGCTGTGGCCAGATTGGTGCCCGGATTAACTTCGGTGAATTATCCGTCTCTTTCTCGCGAGTATCCAGAGGATTTTGCAGTCGATGCCGCGTATCGCGCGTCACTTCCAGACTTGCAGAACGGTCCGTCCAGCCTGATCCGTGGGGCCAAGCAGCAAATCCAGCATGTCGGCATCTCGAACTTCCGCCTGCCGATCCGTTTCCATCGGAAAGAGGGCGACGATCTAACGCTTGAGACGTCGATCACAGGCACTGTCAGCCTGGAGGCCGAGAAAAAGGGCATCAACATGTCCCGGATCATGCGGTCTTTTTACAAACATGCGGAACGTACCTTCAGTTTCGAGGTGATGGAAGCGGCGCTCGACGACTACATGACCGATCTGGACAGCTTCGACGCCCGCATTCAGATGCGGTTTTCTTACCCGGACAAGGTAAAGAGCCTGCGCTCGGGTCTTGAGGGTTATCAGTATTACGACATTGCCCTGGAACTGGTCGAGCAAAACGGTGTGCGCCAAAAGATCATGCATCTGGACTATGTTTATTCGTCGACTTGCCCCTGTTCCCTTGAGCTGAGCGAACATGCGCGCTCTGTGCGCGGGCAGCTTGCGACGCCGCACTCCCAGCGCTCGGTAGCGCGCATTTCTGTTGTTGTGGATTGTGACGCGGATTGTTTGTGGTTCGAAGATCTGATCGCGCTGTGTCGTCGTGCTGTTCCGACCGAGACACAAGTCATGGTCAAACGCGAAGATGAACAAGCTTTTGCCGAGCTGAACGCAGCAAACCCGATTTTTGTCGAAGATGCTGCACGCCTGTTCTGTGCGGAGCTGTTGGCGGATCACCACGTGGGCGATTTCCGCGTCCTAGCCAGCCATCAAGAGAGCTTGCACAGCCATGACGCAGTATCGATTCTGACCGAGGGCCCGACCTTTGAGTCTCCCAGCCTGGACCCCAGATTGTTCACAACGCTGTTTCACGTCGGGTAGGAACCCCCGCGTAAGCGTCTAGAATTTAATCAGAGATTGCGAAGGTCAGCGCCCTTTCGCCGCAATGCAGCAAAAATGCTGCATTTGCTTGGTGATTCCTGTATGTTTGTGTCGAATGCAGCAGCCGCGTGCCTGCCAACGGATTGGTGTGCGGCCCCGAAAGGAAGCCGAGACGTGAGACGCCTTGGACTGCAAGACCTCAACTACCGCCCGATCCATCGGCGCGGGCAGGGCACCTTACCCCAAAAACTCGGGCTGCATCGTTTTTACAGGAGAAAGATGTAATGAATCCGATTACCCAACCGTTGGAGCTTCAGGCTGCGGCGTTTCGATTGGCGGGCTATGCCATGGTCAACCAAATGAAGATCATGCAAATTGTGGCTCGTTCAGCGTTCGAATTGCCGATGGCACCTGTGCAGGCATTGCATGCGGCCGCATCAGCCCCGACGCCGGTTGCTGAGAAGCCAGTCAGAAAACCGACGATCAAGGCTAAACCTGCTGCCTCGCATGTGAAAAAACCGGCGGCCAAGAAAGCCACGGTTGCGAAAAAACCGGTGAAGAAAGGTGTTGCGACTGCGCCCAAACCAAAACCGGTTGAGTTTTCTGCCAAGCCGCGCGCTGCTGCTGTGGCAAAGGTTGAGCCAGCTGTAAAAGCCAAGCCCGCGCCAAAACCAGCCCCGCAAGCCAAAACGGCAGTAAAACCAGCCGCACCCGTTGCCAAACCTGCAAAACCTGCGGCACAAAAGGCGGCCCCTGCTGCGTCTTCTACCGTCAAAGCAGCTCCGGCGAAAAAGTCTCCGGCCCAGGCTGCAGCGCCCGCGACCAAGACACCTGCGGTCCAGCCCAAAACCGCTACGCCGCTGGAAAAAGCGGTGTCGACTCGCGCGAAACCAGCGCCCCGCACACGCAAAGCGGCTTCGCCAAAACCTGCGGCGTCTGCCACCCAGGCAAAGCCAGCGGCGACAGCAGAGAAGCCCAGCCCGCAGACGCGTAGAACCCGTGCACCGTCCAAACCTCCGGCGATGCCCGGGGCAGATACGAAATCCGACGCGTAACCCGGATCATCTGCTTGACACGGTCGGGTTGGCGCGCCAACGCTGCGCGTCATGATGGATCTTCGCCCGGTCGGATATGTGATTGGCTTGCTGGTCGCCATTCTTGGGGCAACCATGCTGTTTCCTATGCTCGCCGACATGATCGAGGGGCGGGGGGAATGGCATGTGTTCCTGGAAAGCGCGATCATCACGATGCTGACCGGGTCGGTTCTGGCGATGAGTTGTTCCAACGGCGTGGGCGAGGGGCTGACCATCAGGCAGACCTTTTTGCTGACAACCGGCGTATGGGTCGCCTTGCCCATATTTGGTGCAATCCCGTTTCTGTTTGGTGAAACAGAACTGCGCTTTGTCGATGCCTATTTCGAGGCCATGTCCGGGCTGACAACAACAGGCTCAACCGTCATAACCGGGCTGGATACACTGCCACAGGGGCTTTTGCTGTGGCGCGGTATTCTGCAATGGTTGGGCGGCATCGGTATCATCGTGGTCGCGATGGTGTTCCTGCCGGAATTGCGGGTGGGTGGTATGCAAATCTTCCGCTCGGAAGGGTTTGAAACCATGGGGAAAATCCTTCCGCGCGCGCAAGAGATCGCAGGCCAGATTTCCCTGATCTATGTGTTCCTGACTGTTGTGTGCGCGCTGGTCTACGCTGCGTTCGGGATGAGCTTTTTTGATGCCACCGTCCACTCGATGACCACCATTGCGACGGGTGGGTTTGCCAACTACGACGCGTCATTTGCAACATTCTCGGGCCCGGTGGAATACGCGGCTGCGGTGTTCATGATCCTGGCAGCGTTGCCCTTCGTACGGTATGTTCAGCTTGCCAATGGCCAGACCTCTTCTTTGTGGGAGGACAGCCAGATCCGCGCCTTTATCGCGACAGTTCTTGTGCTGGTCGTGATCATGACTGTCTTTCTCACAACAGTCTTCCCGCATCATTGGGAGCAAGCATTCCGCGAGTCCCTGTTCAACATCACCTCGATCATATCGGGCACCGGGTACGCCAGTGTCGATTACATGGGATGGGGCAGCTTCCCAGTCATGTTGTTTTTCCTGATCGGGCTGATTGGCGGCTGCGCGGGATCCACAGCGTGTTCGATCAAGATCTTCCGGTATCAACTGCTGCTGGCGTCAATCAAAACTCAGATCAAGCGGATCCGGTCCCCGCACGGTGTTTTTGTCCCACTCTACGACGGGCGGCCCGTGGGGCGCGATGTTTTGACCTCGGTCATGAGCTTTTTCATGTTCTTCGTTCTGTCGATGGGCGTGTTGTCCTGGGCTCTGGCATTGACGGGGCTGGACTTCATCACGTCCGTATCCGGGGCCGCAACCGCATTGGCCAATGTCGGCCCCGGTCTGGGCAGCCAGATTGGGCCAGCAGGCAATTTCGCGGGCCTTAATGACACGGCCAAGTGGCTGCTCACGATCGGAATGCTGGTTGGGCGGCTTGAACTTCTGGCCGTTTACGCGATCTTCACCGTTCAATTCTGGAGAAACTGATGAAAAGACCCCTTGGCGCGCAAATTTCGCATATGCTCAAGGATCGTGGCGTTGATGTGATATTTGGCATTCCCGGCGTCCATAATCAGGAAATGTATCGCGGTATCGAAGAGGCAGGCATTACTCATGTTCTTGCCCGGCATGAGCAAGGGGCAGGGTTCATGGCAGATGGGTACGCGCGCGCCACGGGCCAGCCGGGTGTTGCCTATGTCATCACCGGACCCGGTTTGTGCAACATCATGACGCCGATCGGTCAGGCCTACAGTGATTCCGTCCCGATGCTGGTGTTGTCTTCCTGCCTTGATGAAACGCAGGCTATGCGTGGTCAGTTGCATCAGATGAACGATCAGCGTGTCGCTGCCGGGACGGTTGCAGATTGGTCGGCACAGGCCGATTCCGCCACAGCAGCCTATGGGCTGGTGGAACGCGCTTTTGAAGAGTTCGAGCTATCGCGACCGCGCCCCAAACACATTCAGGTGCCGATTGCGCAGTTGGAGGCGGATGCTGAACCCGCGCCGTTTCCAAATCAGCCGGCGCTGCGCACCAAGGCGTTGCCGCCTGACGTGTCGCCCGTTGTGTCGATGCTGAACCTGTCACGCAGGCCATTGTTCATTCTGGGCGGGGGCTGCAAGTCCAACGATTGGCGGCAGATTCTGACCCAGCTGGGGGCAGCCTGCTTCACCACATATGCCGGGCGCGGGATGCCGGGCGCGAACTACCCGCTGGATTTCGGGTCCATGTTGCCGCGCCCTGGAAGCGCCGAAGTCATAGCCTCGGCAGACCTGGTGATTGCTGTTGGTGCTGAACTGGGCGAAGTTGACTTGTGGCGGCATGAACTTGGACACAAAGCGACTCTGATCCGTGTGGATCTTGACCCCGAAGTTCTGTCTGATCGCCACCGGGCTGCAATCAAACTTCAGACAGACAGCCAAAGCTTTGCCCGCGCTTTGTGGCACGCGACTGCTGACATGAAACCCGCGACCGGATGGTCGACCGAGGAGGTCGCCGTTGCACGTGCCCGCTGGCGCGCCGAGGTAGACGCCGAACGGCCCGGAATTGTGCCGGTTGCGGACGCGCTGCGCGAAGCCATGCCGGCTGATACAATGATCTATTCGGACATGACGCAGTTCGCCTATGTCGCAAAAGAGGTTTGGGACATGGCCTATCCTCATCACTGGCATCACCCTACGGGGTTTGGCACCCTTGGCTACGGGTTACCTGCCGGAATCGGTGGAGCAGTGGCACGACGTGGAAAGCCAACGGCAGTTATCGCCGGGGACTATGGGTTTCATTACACGATGCAGGAACTGGGCGTTGCGGTTGAGTTGGGTTTGTCTTTGCCGATCATCCTGTGGGACAATGGCAAGCTGAAAGAGATTGAAGACAGCATGGTGCGCAGTCAGATCGCACCGAATGCCGTGGTTGCCCGAAACCCGGATTTCTGTAAATTGGCTGAGGCGTTCGGTGCCTTGTCGGCGGCACCTTCGACATTGGCAGAAATGCAGAGCGCCACCCGCGCCGCTTTCGACGCACCGGTCCCGACGCTTATCCATGTGACGCCAGACATTCTGTAAGAAAAAAGCGCCGCGTGGCTGCGCGGCGCTTGGAAACTTGCAGGGGGCTGCGGTTTATTCCCAGCAGTGCACCAGAACCGTCATGCCCGTTGCGCGACGGCTCAATTCATTAGGCGAAATCTGTGTCGTTTCCTCTCCCGACAGACCGGACACGCCAGCCTGAGCCAGAATTTCTGTCAACCGCTCACCAGTGGCTGCCAGACTGACAGACGCAGGCAGACTGCGTCCTTCAGATGGCGGCGGCAGTAACATGCCAACTACATTACCGCTGTCATTGAACACCGGACCACCGGCATCACCGGGCAGCGCGCTCAGCGCCAGACGTTTGACACCAGCTTCACCGTTCAACCCACGGACATCGGCAACATGCCCAAATGTCAGCGTTGGTGCACCCAATGCGCCCTGATAAGAGAAGCCTGAAACCGCGATGTCGGACTGAAGGCGCGGCAAGGCCGGGCTGAACGCGGCCACGCTCATGGGTGCCAACGCCTTGGCTGGGCGCAGAACCGCAACGCCTACTTCGTCGTCTGCCACGGCAAGCTGCACCTCCTGATCGCCATCCAGTGTGATCCGGGTGCAATTTTCAACAGCTTCCGAAACCGTCAGAACGGTTCCCTTGTCATCCGCAAAGAAACCCGAGCGCGACAGGCGGGGCTTGCGGACCTGAAGACCGGATACAAGGTCAATGCTCTGCTCTGAGTTCGAACCTGCTGTGGCATCAAGCACCGCATCGGTGGTATCAAAACTGGATGCCATAGCCGCCAAAACCCGTAAACGGCGCGCTTCGTCCCCTTCGGGCCAAACCAGAGTGAACCCTTTGATCTTACCATCAGTCAGGCGCGCCTGTGTGAATGACACGACGCCATTGCCGCGCCCTTCAACGGTAAAGCGATCTCCGCGCAGCTCACGCGGACCATTCAGGGGAACGATTCTCAGCGACTGCATCACCTCATACAGGGCACGCAGCGTGCGCTTGTCGCCGTCCTGGCTGATCAAAAGCACCTTGGCGTTCAAATCGGATGCGCTGTTGAAATGGGCAAAGGGGGCCTCATACCGGTCAAAGCTGACGACACCCAGCGGCAGGTCCATTGTGATCCCGGCCGCGTCATCGCTGTACCGGGCCATGCCAACACTTGTCAGCGGCGCATTATAGTCGTCCATCAGAGCTTTGCGTTGTGCTGTGGTCAGAACGCCGGTTGCTTCATATCCGTTAAAGCGTTGCCAATCGCCCATCGAGCGGCGCGTTCCCTGACCAAAGGCCCCGTCAATCGTCGAGTTATAGAACCCCGCCGCCTGCAACGCCGTTTGCAGGTTTCTGCGTTCCTGCGCGGTCAGCAGACGTTCGGATTGCAGGGCTTGTGCCCGAGTTTCATCTGCGTCCTGAGAGGGCGCGATTGTCAGCGTATCTTGGGCCTGAGCAACTGGTGCAACCGGTGCCGCGACCGTGCCACGATTCAGCACGTTTGCCCCAATAGGCCAGAACTGTTGCCCCAGCCCACTGGAAAAGGCGATGAAGCTGTCGCGCGGTATTTGACCCTCGGACCGATAGACCCGCAGCACTTGTTGCGCATCCGGGCGCGCATACGGTCCCACCACAATCGCATACCAGCCACTGTTTAATCTGAAACCGTTCACGTCAGGCAACGTATTCGCATAAGCCTGCGCCCGTTCCTGCGCCTCTTGCAGCGTTGGCTGGGCTTCGATCTGAACCCAGACGCCCGGGTCTTGCTGAGCGGATGCGGCGCGCAGGCCGACCACAAGAAATAATAGAATTGCTGAAAATACGCGTGTCATTGTCTGCCCGTGTTCTGCGGTGTTTGAGCTTTGGCGCAGAGTACGCGATTTCCAATGCTAAATACCATGCCGCTGATACGGGGAATTTGTGGTGTGGCCGCGCAGATACAGCCATGGTGCAAAGCCCCGTTGACGCCCCTTGGCCCCTTGCATAGGAAGGGCCAAACCGACCGGAACCGGGCGCGAAAGCGCCAAGAGGGAATGCCATGACCGAACCGAACAGCGCACCGCGTTCATTTCAGGAGATTATCCTGCGGCTTCAGACCTATTGGGCCTCGAAAGGCTGCGCGATTTTGCAGCCCTATGACATGGAGGTCGGGGCAGGGACATTCCATCCTGCGACCACTCTGCGGGCGTTGGGGTCCAAAGCATGGGCCGCAGCTTATGTTCAGCCGTCGCGCCGTCCGACGGATGGGCGCTATGGCGAAAACCCGAACCGTTTGCAGCATTACTATCAGTATCAGGTGCTGATCAAACCCAGCCCGCCCGATCTGCAGGAGCTTTATCTGGGCAGCCTCGAGGCCATCGGCATCGATATGGAGCTGCATGACATCCGGTTTGTCGAGGATGACTGGGAAAGCCCCACCCTGGGCGCTTGGGGTCTGGGTTGGGAAGTCTGGTGTGATGGCATGGAAGTCAGCCAGTTCACCTATTTCCAACAGGTCGGTGGGCATGATTGCGCGCCAGTCTCGGGTGAGCTGACTTATGGTCTGGAACGTCTGGCGATGTATGTGCTGGGTGTCGACCATGTGATGGACATGCCGTTCAATGACCCGCAATCCCCCAGCCCGCTGACTTACGGTGACATCTTCAAACAAACCGAAGAGGAATACGCGCGCTGGAACTTTGACGTCGCCAATACCGAGGTTTTGCTGCGCCATTTCGAAGAGGCCGAAGCTGAATGCGCCGCAATTCTGGCGCAAGAGCATGATGATCCTAAAACCGGCAAGCGCATCATCATGGCGCACCCGGCTTATGATCAATGCATCAAAGCCAGCCACATCTTCAACTTGCTGGATGCGCGTGGCGTGATTTCGGTGACGGAACGACAGGCTTACATCGGCCGTGTGCGGGCATTGGCAAAGCAATGCGCGGATGCGTTTGTTCAAACCGAGGCGGCCGGGTTCCAAGCCTGATGGGCCAATCAGGCCAACCCCGGCAGCAGTGCTTTGAGGCCATCCGCGATCATACTGATCGCGATGGCCGACAAGATCATTCCCATAAAGCGGCTCATGATCACACGCGCGTTGCCCGACAGACGTCCGGCCAGCCATGCTGCATTCCAGAACGTGATCAGCAAAAGGGCAACGACACCCAAGAAAACGCCAGCGAATACAATTGCTTCGACGGGTTTTTTCACGTGATGCGCGTACAGGATCAAAGTCGTAATTGTTCCAGGGCCGACAAGAATGGGAAAGGCCAGAGGGTAAAAGGCGACTGTTTCAGCTGCGTGGTATTCTTCTTTCTCATCCTCAGTTCCATGGTGCGAACTGCTCTCGCTACCGTTGAGCATGTTGAAACCGATCATCAGAACGACCAGACCGCCCGCGACCCGCAAGTGATCGACCGTTATGCCAAACAGGCCAAGCGCCTGACTGCCGATGGCTGCAAACGCTCCACCCAGGATCAGGCAGTAGAGGGATGTTTTGATCGCAACTTTGCGCTGATCGGAGGCGGACAGGTTCTGCGTGACGCTCAGAAATACCGGCAGGTTCGTTACCGGATTCATGATGGCAAAAAGCGCGCCGAAAAATCCAACGGCAAGGGTGGTGTCCATACGGTTCGCCTCGGGTCGTTCTGTTCTGCGCCGAAACGTGGCCTATTTCTGAAACACTTGGAAGTCCTTGCATGAAGGGAAGCATCGAAAGATGACTGGTAAAATTCTGGCGATCATCCTGCTTTTGTCTGCGGCCCTTGCAGGCGCTGGCATGTATTACTTACAGGTCTACGGGTACTATTACGATGTTGAGCCCACTCCGGGTCAGGATGTCGTCTTGTTGGCTGACGCAGCGCAGCCGCCGGTTGCTATTCCTTATTCTTCGTTTCAAGCCATAGACGCAGACAGCTCTCCGATCCGCTTCCGCGCCTGTTTTGAAACCGATGTCGCGCTGGAGGAGTTGCAGGCGACTTATCTGCCAGCAGAAGAAGCAACACCACTGACTGCACCGGGCTGGTTTGACTGTTACGATGCGGTGGGCCTCGCTGACGACCTGAAAACCGGCAAGGCCCAGGCCTTTTTTGGCCAGAAAAATGTGCATTACGGCGTTGATCGCATCGTGGCTGTCACCCAAGACGGCAAAGGCTTTATCTGGCACGTTCTGAACAATTGTGGCGAAAAGGCCTATGACGGTACGGTGGTCGGAGAGGAGTGCCCCCCGCGCCCCGAGAACTGAGGAGGTCGCCTTGGCCGACGCAATAACAATCCCGGATTTCATCACGGCGACTCTGGGCTTTGCAGTTTATCTGCTGGGCGCGCGGATCAACAGCAAGGTTGCGATGCTGCGGCAATTCAATATCCCTGAACCCGTCACGGGTGGACTTCTGGCATCGATTGTCGTTCTGGCCCTGTATCTGGTGTTCAACCTTGAACTGTCCTTCGAGCTGAACACCCGCGATTCCCTGCTGGTTCTGTTTTTCGCCGGAATCGGCCTGAATGCGCGATTTTCTGATTTGATTGCGGGCGGTAAGCCTCTGCTCATCCTCCTGGTTTTGACGCTGGTGACGATCATTGCGCAGAACGTGATCGGAGCGGCAGGCGCGTCGTTGTTTGGCTATCCTGCGCAGGCCGGGGTTCTGTTTGGATCTGCTGCCCTGATTGGCGGACACGGAACCGCGATTGCATGGGCGCCAGAGGTCGCAGGGGCGACCGGTTTGGACGGCGCGACCGAACTGGGCGTTGCGGTTGCCACGTTGGGCCTTGTTCTGGCGGCTTAGGTCGGTGGCCCCATCGCGCGCCTGCTGGTTGAATCGCGCAATCTGACGCCTGATCGACCTGACGAGGAGCACACAGTCGGGCTGCCCGATGATGAGCCAAAGCTTTCGGGCATCGATCATATCTCGATCATGCGCGTTCTGCTGCATCTGAATCTTGCGGTCATTTTTGGCTATGTTCTGGGCGAGGCTATTGCTGCTGCTGGGCTGAAACTGCCCTTATTCGTGCCCTGCCTTCTGATGGGTATCGTGATTTCCAACCTGAGAACGGCCTTGGCACCGTCCGCCCCACCTGTTGCACGGACGCCCTCGCTGGCCTTGATCTCGGAATTTGCACTGGGTGCATTTCTGGCGATGTCCCTGATGAGCCTTCAGCTTTGGACAATTGCCGAATTGGGTATGGCCATTGCGGTGATCATGTCGGCACAGACGCTGTTCACAGTGGCGTTTGTGATCTGGGTGCTGTTTCCGCTTATGGGCTCAAACTACCGCGCGGCGGTGCTGGCTGCGGGCTTTGGGGGCTTTGCTTTGGGGGCTACACCCACCGCTATTGCAAATATGACCGCCGTGACCAAGCGATATGGTCCATCGCCTATTGCCTTTATTGTGCTCCCCCTTGTATCCGCCTTCTTTGTGGATATCGCAAATGCCATCGTCATTCAGACGATCGTCAATTTCTAAGGACCAACAATGCCTGACCTGCTGATCGAACTGTTTTCCGAGGAGATCCCCGCGCGCATGCAGACCCGCGCCGGTGAGGACCTGAAAAAGCGGATCACCGATGGTTTGGTCGAGGCCGGTCTGACCTATGCCGGGGCCGCCGCCCTGACCACGCCGCGCCGCCTGACGCTGGCGGTCGAAGGGCTGTTGGCCGAAAGCCCCACCATTCGCGAAGAGCGTAAAGGCCCCAAGGTCGGCGCGCCGGACAAAGCCATCGAAGGGTTCCTGCGTGGCGCTGGCCTGACCCGCGACCAGCTGGAAGAACGCGACACACCCAAAGGTGCGGTTTACTTTGCCACCATCGAAAAGGCAGGTCGCCCAGCGGCTGATATTGTCGCTGAGGTGCTGGAAGCCACCATCCGCAACTTCCCCTGGCCCAAATCCATGCGGTGGGGCAATGGTGCCATGCGTTGGGTCCGTCCGTTGCATTCGATCCTGTGTATCCTGAATGATGAAGCTGGTTCGCAGGTTGTACCGCTCGAGGTCGAGGGCATCTCGTCCGGGGACACGACCGCAGGCCACCGCTTCATGGCACCGAACCGGTTTTCGGTATCGTCGTTCGAGGACTACGCCGCCCAACTGAAACGCGCCTTTGTTATGCTGTCGCCCGACGAACGGGCTGAGCATATCTGGAACGACGCCCAGAACATGGCCTTTGCCGCTGGTCTGGAAGTTGTCGAGGATAAGGGCCTGTTGGCTGAGGTTGCAGGGCTGGTCGAGTGGCCTGTGGTGCTGATGGGGCAGATCGATGACGAATTCCTCGAATTGCCGCCAGAGGTGCTGCAGACCTCGATGAAGGAACACCAGAAGTTCTTTTCCGTGAAGAACCCCAAAACGGGCCGGATCGAACGTTTCATCACCGTGGCCAACCGCGAAACCGCTGACAATGGCGCGACCATTCTGACTGGGAACCAGAAGGTGCTGTCGGCCCGTCTGGCCGATGCGAAATTCTTCTGGGAGAACGACCTGCGCGTTGCCAAATCGGACATCGCCCAATGGACACGCGCGTTGGAGAACGTGACCTTCCACAACAAGCTGGGTACCCAGGCCGAGCGCATCGACCGCATCGCCGCGCTGGCCCGCGAACTGGCCGCTGTGACCGGTGCGGATGCGGATCAAGCCGAGAAAGCCGCGCGTCTGGCCAAGGCCGATCTGAGTTCCGAGATGGTTTATGAGTTCCCCGAGCTTCAGGGTCTTATGGGCCGCTACTACATCGAAGCCGCTGGTGAGGACACCACTGTGGCCACCGTAGCGCAGGAACACTATTCGCCGCTGGGGCCGTCGGATGACGTCCCGACTGCACCGCTGTCAGTGACCGTCGCGCTGGCCGATAAGCTGGATACTCTGACCGGGTTCTGGGCGATTGATGAGAAGCCGACCGGGTCGAAAGACCCGTTTGCCCTGCGCCGCGCGGCGTTGGGTGTTATTCGGTTGGTTTTGGATAACGATCTGCGCATAAGTTTAGACCGCTTCTTTGATAGCCAGTTAGTGCGGGCAGAGAGCGCCATTAATGAGGCGCTGCCGGATGCAAATGTCCGCGACCTTCTGGAGGAGATCGCGGATCACGGTGTATTTGGCGGGGCTTTTCAGGCTGTCAAAGAAAGAATTGGCGGATTGCCTGCGGCGGCATTTCTTGAGTTGGAGAAAAAGGTTCCTGACGCATCCGACGATCTCCTCTCCTTCTTCCACGACCGCCTCAAAGTCTTCCTTCGCGACGAGGGCATCCGTCACGACATCATCGACGCCTGTATCGCGATGGAGGGGAATGACGACCTCAACCTGCTGGTCAAACGCGCCCGTGCTCTGAACGCGGTGATCGCGACCGAGGATGGTGAAAACCTCGTGCAGGGCTTCAAACGCGCCAACAACATTCTGACGCAGGCCGAAGAAAAGGACGGCGTCGAATACTCCTATGGCGCGGATGTGAAATTTGCCGAAACGGACAGCGAAAAGGCGCTGTTTGCGGCCTTGGATCAGGCGCAGGCGCAGATCGATCCGGCGCTCAAGGCCGAGGATTTCCCGACAGCCATGGCCGCCATGGCCGCGTTGCGCGGGCCGGTGGATGCGTTCTTTGAGGATGTGCAGGTCAATACCGAGAATGACATCCTGCGGCGCAACCGTCTGAACCTGCTCAGCCAGATCCGTCAGGTCTGTTCCAGCGTGGCCGATCTGACCCGTATCGAAGGTTAAAACACCGGGCGCGCGGCAAATGCGCGCCCAGAACGCCCTTGCGCGAAAGGCGCAAGCGCTTATGCTGCACGCAAACCAAAAGGTGCTGCAGTGCAGAATAATCCGCATACCACGCTCATAACATCCGACGCGCCGGTCACGGCCCATACCCATGGCGGGCGGGCCAAGTGCCTGCAACGGCTGGTCCGTCTTGAACTGCCGGTGCCGCGAACGGTCGCGCTGTCCTTTGATTCTGTGCATCAGATTGCCGAAGGCGAGATCCCGAACCTGATCGCAATCCTCGAACAGTTTGACCCGGCAACATTGCTATGTATTCGGCCCAGTTCCGAGGACCCGGATTGGGGCGGACCCGGCGCAGTTCTGAACATCGGAATGAACGATGCACGCTATGTGGATCTGTCAGAAACCATGGGGGCCGAAGCCGCAGCAGCGCTGTATCTGAGATTTGTACAAAGCTATGCCATCCACGTGGCACGCCTGGATCCTGATGTGTTCGACGACATCGAACTGGACGGAAGCGAGGGCCTGCGCCTCTCGTTGCGGGCCTATGAAGATGAAACCGACGAAGCGTTTCCGCAAGACCGCGGAGAGCAGTTGATCGGCGTGTTACGGTCCATGGCGCGGGCGTGGGATGGAACCTCGGCGCGCTTGTTGCGGCAGGCCAAGGGGGCACCGGCGGACGCCGGGCTGGGGCTGGTCATTCAGGAAATGATCCCCGGTGTCGGGCAGGGCGAATGTGGCTCTGGTGTTTTGCAACTGGTCGATTCCACAACCGGGATGCAGCAGATCACCGGTCGATACCTGAGCCAAAGTCAGGGCCGGGATGCGTTGGGCGAAGATGTTGCAGCGTTGTTTCTGGAAAAAGACCCGCGCGGCCCTTCGCTTGAGGAAGTTGCGCCCGAAGCCTTTGCTGAACTCAAGGAACAAGCCGCTTTAATGCGTGCAAAACTTCGCGAAGAAATGCAGGTCGAGTTTGTTATTCAGAACGGCAACGTGCATATTTTGGACGGTGTCCGCGTACAGCGCAGCGCGCGTGCGGCCATGCGAATTGCGGTGCGTTTGGCCGAGGATGGTATCATTCCGTCGCAAGAGGCGGTCATGCGCGTGGATCCTCATGCGCTGAACGAATTGCTGCACCGGCAAGTGCACCCTGATGCCAAGCGCGATGTGTTGACAACAGCCATCGGGGCCAGCCCCGGTGCCTCGACCGGCAAGATCGTGTTTACTTCGGCCGAAGCGCAAGCCAGCGCGGCCCGTGGTGAAGCCTGTGTTCTGGTGCGTCGCGAAACCTCACCCGAGGATGTGCGCGGGATGCACGCGGCTGTGGCGGTTCTGACGGAAAAAGGCGGAATGACCAGTCACGCAGCGGTGATAGGGCGCGGGCTTGGATTGCCCTGCATCGTCGGTGCGTCAGACATGCGGTTTCAGACAAAGAAGAAGATGCTGACGGCTCCAGATGGTCGTGTCTTTAAAACCGGCGATGTTTTGACCATCGATGGCAGCTCGGGTCAAGTTTTGGCGGGGCAACCCGCAATGCTCGAGGCTGCGCTGGACGATTGTTTTCAAACTTTGATGGCCTGGGCCGATGCAGAGCGTGATATCGATATTCGCGCCAATGCCGACACACCCGCCGACGCGCAGACTGCCCGGAATTTCGAAGCGCAGGGGATTGGTCTGTGCCGCACCGAGCATATGTTTTTTGACCCCGGTCGACTGATCGTGATGCGCGAAATGATCTTTGCGCAAACCTCGTCCGGTCGCGCAGCGGTATTGGAACGTCTGTTGCCAATGCAACGCGAAGATTTCGTGCAACTTTTCCGCATCATGGAAGGTAAGCCGGTCTGTATTCGTCTGTTCGACCCACCGCTGCACGAGTTTCTGCCCACGACCCGCAGCGGGCAAAGAGAATTAGCCGAAGCACTTGATCTGCCTGTTTCAGATGTCGAGCGCCGCGTTGCTGCCATGAGCGAATACAACCCAATGCTGGGTCTGCGCGGCGTGCGTCTGGGCGTAACCGTGCCGGAAATCTACGACATGCAGGCGCGCGCGATTTTCGAAGCAACGTTGGAGGCCCGGAAAAACGGGGCTGCAGTCGTGCCCGAGGTCATGATCCCTCTGGTTTCGGCAAAGCGCGAGGTTGAGCTGGTTAAATCCCGCATCGACTCGGTCGCCGCCGCCGTTGAGTCCGAGCAGGGGCAGGAGTTTGACTATCGGCTAGGTGTCATGGTTGAAACCCCACGCGCCTGTTTGCGGGCAGAAGAGATCGCCCCGCAAACGGCGTTTATGAGTTTTGGGACAAACGACCTGACTCAGATGACCTATGGCTTGTCGCGGGACGATGCTGGTCGGTTTATGTCAGCCTACGTGCGGCAGGGTGTCTTCGGTGAAGACCCATTTCATGTCCTTGACCCTGATGGGGTAGGAGAGTTGCTGAGGCTGGGTGCCGAACGCGGACGCGCTGCAAAACCGGATGTGACCTTGTCTGTGTGCGGCGAACATGGCGGAAACCCCGAATCAATCGCGATTTGCCGGGATCTGGGGTTTGACTATGTGTCATGCTCTCCGTTCCGGGTTCCGGTCGCTCGGCTGGCTGCCGCTCAACTGGCGATTTCGTCCAGACTTGGGGGTTGACAGAGCACGTTATCCCAAGGATTAGTGGGTTATCTGATCACTCGTGGGCGAATTAATTCTTCGCGACGGGCGGATTTTTACTTGCTTTTTCCGAAAGACTGGACCTTTGCGCTCGATTGCGCTAGATGCCTCGTCGCGCCCGCCGGGGGAGGGTATGGCGCGAGAAGTGCCTGTGCGAGGTTATCTGATGCTACGTTATATACTGGCTGCTGCCACTTTGGCGGCAACCATGCTGCCAACTGCGTCCTTCGCCGAGAGGGAAGCAACCGAAACTGCCAAGAACGAACTTGTGGCCCGTAACGAATTGCCGGGTCAGAGCTTTCGTGACTACTTCAAGTTGTTCCAGCCGCGCAAAGCCGCCGAACCTGTTGAAGTTACCTATTCCAAGGACTGGCTTGACCAACAACCTAAGGCCACCGGTGGTGAAAACTGGAAGTGCCTGTCCGAGGCGTTGTACTTTGAAGCGCGTGGTGAAAGCGTGCGCGGACAGTTCGCTGTGGCCGAGGTTATCCTGAACCGGGTCAAAAGCAGCCGCTTTCCGGACTCACTCTGCGGTGTAATCCGCCAAGGTACAGGCAAAAAATACCAGTGCCAGTTCACATACACATGCGATGGCCGCAAGGAAGTCATCCATGAAAAGAAAGCCTATGAGCGCGTGTCGAAAGTGGCCCGTGCCGCGATTGACGGTATCGCCAAAGAGCTGACCGAAGGGGCGACCCACTATCACACCACCGCAGTGCGCCCGTCCTGGTCGCGCGTTTACAAGCAGACTGCGCGGATTGGTGTGCACATCTTCTATCGCCACAACTATCGGACAGCGAGCAACTGATTGACGCACCCGCGCTGGAAGCTTGATGGCGCGGGGAAAGTTGCAGTCTATATTACGGGCCAGGAGGCCCGTAATGCTTTTTACACGAAGACACATTCTGAAAACGGCTGCTGCAGCCGCGATGCTGCCGCTTGCGGCGCGGGCCGCTTTTCCGTCGCTCGAAGCGCGCGAAGCCCGGCAACGTGTTGCGCCCAACGGGTTTCCTGACACGACAGTGTGGAGTTTCGATGGCTCGGTCCCCGGAACCAGCATAAGGGTCGGGCAAGGCGCGCGTGTTCAGCGCACGCTTGTAAATCAGCTTCCCCAACCGACTTCAGTTCATTGGCACGGAATCCGCATAGAAAACGCCATGGATGGCGTGCCCGGTCTGACGCAAGATGCGGTCGAAAAGGGAAACTCTTTTGACTACGACTTCGTCGCCCCTGATGCCGGGACGTATTGGTATCATGCGCATAACAGATCAATGGAACAGGTTGCACGGGGCCTTTACGGGCCGCTGATCGTGGAGGAGGCGCAAACGCCAGATATCGATCAGGACCTTATACTGATGCTGGATGATTGGCGGTTAGACCCTGAAACGGCTCAGATAACAGACGATTTCAATAACGGCCATGATCTGAGCCATGCGGGTCGGCTTGGCAATATCGTCACCGTAAACGGGTCGTTTGATCCGGCGTTTTCTGTGCAAAGGCATGAACGCCTTCGACTGCGATTGATCAATGCCTCTAACGCCCGGATCTATGATCTGGATCTCGACGGTCTTTCAGGTTGGATCGTTGCCTTGGACGGGATGCCATTGGAAACTCCGCTGGAACTGTCAGGATCGCTCCCACTGGCACCTGCACAACGTGCGGATCTGATTGTTGATGTCGTCACCGAGGGCGAAACCGCCAATCTCGTCAGTGTTGAACGGGATGGTGCCTTTGGTCTGGCGCGTTTCGACGTTACAGGCGATGCCGCAAAGGCGCAAAGGCAGAGCGTGTCAGCATTGCCGCCTAATCCTTTGCCGGAAATCAAGAATATTGAAGATGCACCTTTGCATAGAATGGTTTTGCAGGGTGGCGCGATGCGATGGTTGGAAAGTGCGCGGCTTGGCGCAACCGAGTTGTCAGGCCGTGAGCTGGCACAGTTGGATCGATTCTGGGCGCTGAACGGCCATGCCGAACGCCCCGATGATCCATTTCTGGATGCCGCAATCGGCAGTCTGCACAGGGTTGAGTTCGTGAATGAAACAGCCTTTCCGCACGCGATTCACTTGCATGGGCATCACTTCCGCTTGGTTCTGGATGACGGTTCCCTTGGCCCTTGGCGTGACACCGTTCTGGTGGGTCGGGGGCAGACCCGCCAGATTGCGTTGGTTGCGGACAATCCGGGCGACTGGCTGTTGCATTGCCATATGCTGGGACATGCCGCATCCGGGATGATGAGTTGGTTTAGGGTCACCTGACGCCGCAATCGGCGGTTGGAATGGCGCTTGTATGAGTGCTATAGGCGCGGGCAAAGCCTATAGTAGGCAATCTTTGCAACGAGCCCAAAAAGGCCTGACCCATGAGTTCTGAAATCCGCCTGGCATTCGCACACCCCTCTGAGAGGTCCGAGGCGACCTCTCCCCGAGGACCGCTGGATCGCATTTCGCTGCGCGATCACATCGTCGAAGTCGAGATCGGTGCCTTTCAGGCCGAGCGCGGTACGACCCAAAGGATTTGCTTTAACATCGTGGTCGAGGTGCGCCCGCTGACCGCCGATATTGACGACGATGTGGACCGCATTCTGTCCTATGACCGCGTTACCGAAGCGATTGCTTTTGAATTGGCCGCAGAACGTTTGAACTTGCTTGAGACGTTGGCGGAACGTGTGGCGGAACGTATTCTGCTTGAGCCTCAGGCCGTAAGAGTCTTTGTTCGCATCGAAAAACTGGATCGCGGTCCGGGGGCTTTGGGTGTCGAAATCGTGCGTGGTAAGGACTCGGTTCACCATGAAGTGGTCGAAGAGGAACGCCCCCATCCGCGCCTTGTGTATCTGTCGAATGAAGCCATTTCCTCGGACAATCTGACCGGTTGGATCGACCAGTTGGAGAACCGCCAGCGCCCGTTGATCCTGTGCGTCGGGGCGTCGGACCTGGCCGCGCCGCAGACCGGCCACGCGATGACGCAGCGCCGTATCGATTTGTTGGCCATTGAGCAAAATGCTTGGGTTCTGGCGGCACGAGATCACCGTTGTGTTGTGGTTTCCACCCGGACGGAATTGGATTGGGCGATGAAGAATGGTCAGATCTGTGTTTGGGCCCCGTCCAAGATCGTTTTGGACGCTGTGGATGGCCCTTCTGCCGCACCATCGGATGCAGTGGCCCTTGCGGCTTGGTTCGCAGCGACCTTTGAAGCCAGTGAGATGATGGTGATCGGCGGCGCATTGCCGAAAGAACCCAAAACGCCCTTGCGTGCCGTTGCCGTGGATCAGGCCCAGCTGTGACTGTCTACTACAGACCACTGGTTCAGCATGGTCCTGCACGTCCTGCAGGTGCTGTGCCGCTGGCGGGGCAACCGCTCTGGTTTACCCGTGTTGAAGTCTTGCGGCGCGGGGCGGCCCCTGAGATTGTTGCAGTGTCCGAGGTTCCGTCTGACCATCTGGGCCGTTTGACTCAAGCGCGAGCAGACATTGCGGGTCTGGATATGCAGGTGCCGCAAATCATGGGCATTCTGAATGCCACGCCCGACAGTTTTTCGGATGGGGGCGTCCACAGCTCGGCAGAAGCCGCGCGTACCGCCGCCGCAGATATGGTCGCGCAAGGGGCCACGATTTTGGATGTTGGTGGGGAATCTACCCGCCCCGGCGCTGATTTTGTTCCCTCTGAGCAAGAGATTGAACGCACCCGACCTGTGATCGAAGCGATCCGGGCGGAAACCGATGCCTTGATCTCGATCGACACGCGCAAAGCCAGCGTCGCCGAAGCGGCTTGCGCGGCCGGAGCTGGTTTGGTGAACGATGTCTCAGGCTTTACCTTTGATCCGGACCTGGCGCCGCTCTGTGCGCAACAGGGCGTACCTGTTTGTGTCATGCACATGCAGGGCGATCCGGCCACGATGCAGGACAATCCGCAATACAACAACGTCTTGCTGGATGTGTACGACTTTCTGGAAAATCAAATTGCGTTGCTGGAGGGCCTTGGCCTCAGCCGTGATCTGATCGTTGTTGATCCCGGTATTGGCTTCGGCAAGACCGAGGATCACAATCTGACCCTTCTGCGCAATCTCAGCTTGTTTCACGGGTTAGGCTGCCCGATCCTGCTGGGTGTGTCGCGCAAAGGTTTCATCGGCTCTATTGGGCAAGAGCCGCGCAAGACAGCGCGCGCACCGGGATCAATTGCCGTGGCTCTGGCTGGATTGTCTCAGGGCGTGCAAATCATTCGCGTTCATGACGTGGCAGAGACCGCTCAGGCCTTGCGCCTATGGGCTGCTGTCCGGTAATCCGGTTTCACGAAAAATCACGGAGTGACACTCATGCGCAAGCTGTTCGGAACCGACGGGGTGCGGGGCACCGCCAACACGCATCCGATGACGGCGGAAATGGCCTTGCGCATCGGGGCTGCGGTCGGGCGTTACTTTCGCCGTGACACGACAGGTGTACACCGGGTTGTCATTGGCAAGGACACACGTCTGTCCGGTTACATGCTGGAAAATGCGCTGACCGCGGGTTTGACCTCGACGGGTATGAACGTGCTGCTGTTGGGCCCCGTACCAACGCCTGCCGTTGGTCTCATGACGCGGTCCATGCGTGCCGATCTTGGCGTCATGATCTCGGCCAGTCACAACCCGGCTGAAGACAACGGCATCAAATTCTTTGGGCCCGATGGTTACAAACTGTCGGATCAGGCCGAGATCGAGATTGAAAGGCTGATCGACGAAGGCGTCCAACCCGCTCAGGCACAAAATATCGGCCGGGCGCGTCGTGTCGATGATGCGCGGTTCCGCTATGGTGAGCGTGTGAAGTCATCCTTGCCCCGTGACGTGAGTTTGGATGGTCTGAAAGTGGTGATAGATTGCGCGAACGGCGCGGCCCATCGCACTGCGCCCGAAGTTCTGTGGGAACTGGGCGCTGATGTTATTCCGGTAGGTGTCTCGCCCAACGGCAAGAATATTAACCTCAACTGTGGATCGACCAAGCCGCAACTGGCGGCAGAAACGGTTGTGGCCCATGGGGCAGATGTTGGCATTTGTCTGGATGGCGATGCGGACCGGGTGGTTGTGGTTGACGAAACCGGTCAGGTGGCCGACGGCGATCAGCTTATGGCGCTGCTTGCGACGGCATGGAAGAGGTCGGATCAGTTGAAAGGCGATGCTCTGGTGGCGACTGTGATGTCCAATCTGGGCCTAGAACGTCATCTGACAGGGCAAGGGTTGCGTCTGGAGCGCACTGCTGTCGGCGACCGCTATGTGGTCGAGCGGATGCGGGAAGGCGGGTTCAACTTGGGCGGCGAACAATCCGGCCATATCGTGATGAGCGATTATGCCACCACCGGTGACGGGCTTATGGCGGGCCTGCATTTTCTGGCGGAGATGGTTTTGTCGGGGCGCAAGGCGTCCGATCTTTCGAAACAGTTCGAAACGGTGCCGCAGCTGTTGAAAAATGTGCGCTATGCCAGCGGGCAAACCCCACTGGAGGTTCAGAGCGTTCAGGCCGCCATCGCCGATGCCGAAGCGCGGCTGAACGGGCAGGGCCGGTTGCTGATCCGCAAATCCGGGACCGAACCGCTAATTCGCGTCATGGCCGAGTGCGAAGACGATGGGTTGCTGACCCAAGTTGTCGACAGCATCGTAGCTGAGGTTGAAGCTGCCGCTGGCTAGTGTCCGAACAAAACCTTGCGCAGGCTGAACCATTGGCTGATTGCCATGCCAGTCAGGATAAGGCTAAGGGCGATGTAAAAGCGCAGGGGCAGGGCCTCGGACAAAATCCACGCGCCGAACACCATCGACCAGATCGGTACTTGATAATTCACCAATGTCAGGAAAACCGATCCTGCGCTGCGGGTGATCGAAACGCGCAGCAGGGTGGCAAAAGCGGTTGGGACCAGCCCCAACACAATCAAGGCGATTGTCGGGCGTGGTCCTTGCCACGTCGGCAGACCTTCGGTGAGCAGCATGATGGGTAAAAGAATCACGGCCCCGACAACCAGTGTCAGGGCCGCCAGCACCACGGGGTCAACCGGGGGGCAACGTCGGGTTATCACAGAAGAACTGGCGTAACACAGCGCGGCTGTGATGCAGGCCAATTGTGCCAACGGTTCCGCCCCTTGACCCAGCTTTGCAAGGCCGGGACCGATCAGGACCAATGCGCCTGAGAACCCAAGGCACACCCCCAGAAAACGACGCAGGTTCAGCGGTTCATCCGAGAAGAAATGCGCAAGCGGCAGCACCATCAGCGGGATTGCGGCCATGGACAGCCCCGCAAAAGCCGAGGGCACAAATTGCTGTCCCCAACTCAGCAACATGAATGGCACGGCCGTAGAAAGGACACCGATCAGCACAATCGAAGTGCTGAGCGCGGGTGTCAGAACCGGCAGTTTGCGACCGGTTGCCCACATCAAAAGCAGCAGGGTCACAGCGCCCAGCGTCGTCCGAGAGGTCGCGACCGTGATCGGGCCATAGCCCTCAAGCGCCATGGCAACGACCATGAACGTCGCGCCCCAGATCAGGCCCAGCGTGAAAACGCCGCTCCAGTCCTGTTTTGTAGGCTGTGGCACCATTGGTCTGTCCTGCCGGGGCTGCGTGAAACTGCGAAAAAGGTAAATCTGACCGGGTGTTTATGTGCTGCGCCGCTTTTTTGTGCAAACGAAAAAGGGCGACCACCGGGGCCGCCCTTGTGCTGACAAAGGTCAGACTTAGTTCTTTTCTTTGTCGACCATTTTGCCGGCCGAAATCCACGGCATCATGCCGCGCAGTTTGGCGCCGGTTTCTTCGATCATGTGCTCGTCATTGGCGCGGCGCGACGCTTTGATGGTCGGCTGGCCAACAGCGTTTTCCAGCATGAAGTCGCGAACAAATTTACCCTGCTGGATATCGTTCAGAACCTCTTTCATGCGTGCTTTGGTTTCGTCGTATTTCAGGATACGCGGGCCAGTGACATACTGGCCGTATTCGGCGGTGTTCGAGATCGAGTAATCCATGTTGGCGATGCCGCCTTCGTAGATCAGGTCAACGATCAGCTTCACTTCGTGCAGACATTCGAAATAGGCCATTTCCGGCGCGTAACCGGCCTCGACCAGCGTTTCAAAGCCGCAGCGGATCAGTTCGACCAGACCGCCGCACAGAACGGCCTGCTCGCCGAACAGGTCGGTTTCACATTCTTCGCGGAAGTTGGTTTCGATGATGCCCGAGCGACCGCCGCCAATGGCCGAGCAGTAGGACAGGCCGATTTCCAGCGCTTTGCCGGTTGCGTCATTGTCAACGGCGACCAGGCAGGGCACGCCGCCGCCTTTGGTGTATTCGCCACGTACGGTGTGACCGGGGCCTTTGGGCGCCATCATGATGACGTCAACGCCTTCTTTCGGCTCGATCAGGCCGAAATGGACGTTCAGGCCGTGGGCGAATGCGATCGCGGCACCCGGCTTGATGTTGTCGTGGACGTATTTCTTGTAGGTTTCAGCCTGCAGCTCGTCGGGCATGGTGAACATGATGACGTCACACCAGGCCGCCGCTTCGGCGATGCCCATGACTTCCAGACCTTCAGCTTCGGCTTTCTTTGCCGAAGGTGAGCCTTCGCGCAGGGCGATGACCAGGTTCTTGGCACCCGAGTCACGCAGGTTCAGCGCGTGGGCGTGACCTTGCGAGCCATAGCCCAGGATGGCCACTTTTTTGTCTTTGATCAGGTTGATATCGCAATCGCGATCGTAATAGACGCGCATTTCGCCGGTCCTTTCAGGTTAGATTGCGGCGGTTTTACACGCCTGATCGTGTATTGGCGATAGCGCTGGGCTTGAGTATTTGTGAAAAAGGTGAAGAATAATTCGAAAAGAGCGAGAAAAGTAAAAAAATCATGCTTGATGACATAGATCGGCGCATCCTGCGCCATTTTCAGGCCGCGCCAAGCCTGACAACAGCGGAATTGGCTGATCTGTGCCGGATCAGCGCCGGTGTCTGTTGGCGACGGATCGAAAAGATGCAGGCGGCAGGGATCATCGAGGGACAAGAGGCCGTGATTGACTGGACAGCGATGGGATATGCCGTCGAGGTGTCGCTTCGGATCTCGCTGGACAAGACACAGGCGCGGGCCTTTGACGAGTTTACCGAGGCCGCGCGAGAGGTGGCCGAAGTGGTCGAGATCCAGACCTTTCTGGGGCGTGTAGATGTACGCCTTTCGGTCATTGCGAAGGATATGAACCACTACCAACAGCTGTACCGCGACCGGATTCTGACCTTGCCCCATATCGCGGACATCGAAGCGCTGATGCACATCGCGCGGGTCAAAAGGGATGAGGTGCTGCCGGTATGATCGAGTTGGACGAAGTTGACCGCCGGTTGCTGCGCGCTCTGCAGCAGGACGCGACACAAAGTGCTGGTGCGTTGGGGCGCAGGTTTGGATTGTCTCAACCCGCCACCTGGAGGCGTATCCGCCGGCTGGAGGAAGCAGGGATCATCAAGGGGCGGCGATTGCGACTGAACGCCGAGGCGCTTGGATTTGGTGTAACGGTTTTTCTGGGCGTTAAACTCGGACGAAAAGGTCAGATCAGTCTTGAGGATTTTGAGCGCGCCGTAAGTGCCATTCCCGAGGTGCAGACCGTCGAGCATGTTCTGGGCTTGTATGATTATCGTCTGCGTGTCGTTGCACGGGATCTATCTGATTTCGAACGCGTGTTGCGGCGCCGGATCATGACCTTGCCCGGCGCAGGGGATGTCGAGGCAAACGTTTTGCTGAGCGAAGAACGTTTGCCCGGACCGCTTGGTTGAACTGCTTCAGTATTTCGTACGGATGCAGTATCCGGGATGGTGCGTCATGCGCGCGAAAGTCAGAGGCTTATCTTCTTTCCAAGTGGTGCGTTCCATCTGAATCATGGAGGTGCCCGTTGTGGTGCCCATGAACTCCGCCAGTTTTGCGTCGGCTGAGATTGCGCAGAAGGCGATTTCGGCCTCGGTGAATGGTGCTGCATTCAGCAACCATTCGTGGGGGCCGTGCTCGCTCAGGTCTGCGGTTTCCACATCCGGCACAGCGTCGATATTGATCCAGCGCTCTTCCAACTGAAACGGCCGGTTGTCCGCGTAATGCATACAAATGACATGCAGAACGCGCATGTCATGAGGTATGTCCAATTGCGAAGACAGCCAGCCGGGGCTTTCCACAAGGTTTCGCTCGACCAAAGCATACCGATAGGTTGCGTTTTGGCTTTCAACCATTTGACGGGCCAGCGAAAACTCAAGCTTGGCATGTTTGCTGGGTTCTTTCTTGACCCGCGTTCCGCTTTTGCGTTTGCGCTCAACAAATCCCTGTTCGGCCAATTCCCTCAGGGCGCGATTGACTGTGGCACGTGCGCAATTGAATTCTTCTGCCAATTGCGTTTCGGTTGGTAAAAGCGATCCTTGTGGCCAGACGCGGCTTTCAATACGCCGTTTAACTTCGTCTCGAACGGACTGGAAGCTTATCCGCTTTTGTATAGTCACGGGTAGAATTATCCCTTCAAGTATAAAGTGTGTGCATCTGTTCAGAAGCAAGCAGAAGTGTAAAGGGGAAGGTGACACTACTTGGCGTCATTTATGGGTTTTTCAGCAGGATCTGGTGCTGCATTTGCAAATTTAAGCTGCATGCCGTTGCGTCACTTTTTGTCGCGAAAGTGCTTTACGGAGGCAGGCAAAGAGATCAGGTTCTCGAAAACGTTTTTGGAAAGGATGAGGAATGCCAGCGCTATTGGATACCGTTGACCCGAACGGGCTTGAAGAGTTTTCGGTGGTGTTCACCGATCGTTCGCTGAACCACATGTCGCAGAAGTTCCAACAGGTCATGCGCGACATCTCGGACATGTTGAAAGAGGTGTATAACGCTGAAGGCGTCGCGGTTATTCCGGGCGGTGGCACCTATGCCATGGAGGCCGTAGCCCGTCAGTTTGCGCGTGGGGCGGATGTTTTGGTGGTTCGGAACGGGTGGTTCTCGTACCGGTGGAGCCAGATCATCGAAAGCGGCTCCCTGACGCAAAGCGCCACAGTTATGAAGGCCCGTCAGACGGGCAATTCCACCCCGTCGCCCTTTGCACCGGCCCCCATTGAAGAAGTCGTTGACGCCATTCGGTCGCAAAAACCGAGTGTCGTGTTCGCCCCGCATGTTGAAACATCCGCGGGTGTGATTTTGCCGGATGATTATGTGACCGCTTTGGCAGATGCCGCGCATGAGGTTGGCGCGCTGATGGTGTTGGATTGCATCGCGTCCGGATGTGCCTGGGTGGATATGAAGGCGACAGGAGTCGACGTACTGATTTCTGCCCCCCAGAAAGGGTGGAGCGCATCGCCTTGTGCTGGCCTTGTCATGCTGTCAGAGAGAGGTGAAGCGCGTTTACAGGAAACAGACTCCGACAGTTTTGCGGTGGATCTGAAGAAGTGGCGTCAGATCATGCAGGCCTATGAAAATGGCGGTCATGCCTATCACGCGACCATGCCAACGGACGCGTTGCTGGCCTTCCGCGATACCATGGCGGAGACCAAAGACTATGGGTTCGAGAAACTGCGTTCTGCGCAATGGGCGTTGGGAGATGGTGTGCGGTCCTTGTTAAAGGACAAAGGCATCATTTCTGTGGCTGCAGACGGTTTTGGCGCGCCCGGCGTAGTCGTCAGCTATACCTCGGACCCCGACATCCAGAACGGCAAGAAATTTGCAGCGCTTGGAATGCAGATTGCTGCTGGCGTGCCCCTGCAATGTGATGAGCCCGAAGGGTTCAGCACCTTCCGTCTGGGTCTGTTCGGGCTCGACAAGCTTTATGATGTGGACGCAACCATCGCGCGTTTGAAACGGGTGCTGGATCAGGTTCTGTAAACGAACCGGGCCTTAGCGAACGCCAAGGCCCATCTGCATCAATGTCTTGCGCACGGGCGGCAGGGAATAGAGCGCGCTCAACCCCATGGCCCTTGCATCGCGCAACGGGCGCGCCTCGATCATCGAGGCGCGGTTCAGCAGGTCGATGCCCTTGACCCGCATCTCGACCTCGGTATGGCGGGCCTTGTGATAAGCGTCCAGCATCTGCGCGTCGCCCAGCCCTTCGGGTCGCGCCTGCGCGAGGTCCAGCAAGCAGCGTAAGTCACCCAAGGACATGTTCAGCCCCTGAGCGCCAATCGGCGGCACCACATGCGCTGCCTCGGCCATCAAGGCAATGCGTTCGCCGGACAACCGCTCGGCAGACTGGCTGATGATGGGCCAGATCGTCCGGCGCGACGCCAGCTTCAAAGGGCCGAACAATCCGCAGGACCGCTCGGTCATTGCGGCTTCAAAGGCTTCAGGTTCCAGGTTCAGAAGGTCGACAGCCTTTGGACCGCGCTCCATCCAGACAATGGCTGAGGACGGCTGCCCTTGCCAGTCGGGCAGGGGGACCAATGTGAATGGGCCACCGGATCTGTGAATTTCAGTCGAGACGTTGTCGTGTGGAATGGGGTGGGTCACCGCAAAAGCCAGCGCTTTTTGCCCGTACCGTGTTGTGTGAACCGATATTCCTGCGGCTTCGCGCATCGGTGAATTGCGGCCATCGGCTGCGAGAACCAGTTTACACCGGACGCGGCTGCTGTCGCTCAGCCCAACGCGGGCTTCGGCGGTCCGCGTGAACAGACTGGTTGTACCGGTGCCGGGGCGGAAATCGACATTGGGAAGGTCTGCCAGTCGCGCCACCATTTCCCGGCGCAGAAGCCAGTTGGGCAGGTTCCAGCCAAAGGGTTGATCGGAAATGTCGGCGGCATTGAAGTCGCGCACAACACGCGGCTCTGGCACGTCGCCGCCTGCATCCACGATGCGCATGATCTGCAACGGGGCCGCGTGGGCATCCAGACGCGCCCAAAGCCCGCATTGCTCTAACAACCCACGTGCGGGTTGCAGAAAGGCGGTGGTGCGCAGGTCCGATCCGTCTACATCCCGCTCGATGATCGGAGGGGTCGGATCGACGCAGACCACGTCAAACCCTGCGGCTCCAAAAGCCGCCGCTGCGGTCAGGCCGGCGATGCCACCGCCGGAAATCAGGATGTCACAGCTGTCAGTCATGGCGCCTCTCATCGGTTTGGGCAGAACCTAGTTCGGTTCCACCCCAAGCGCCAAGTGACATCCTGTCCCGTGTCTCAGCCCCGTGAAATCAGAATGAGAATCAGGAACATCACCGGCACCATCATCAGGGCAGGAATGAAGAGACCGGGCAAGCCGAACAACATGATGGAACATCCCCACATGCTGAAAATCGCACCAGCGGTGTAATACAGATCTTCGGCCTTGCCATTGACCGCATCGCGGGCCAGCCACCCGAATACAGGGATTGCAAAGAAAAGGCGCTGCCAAATCGGCAGGCGGCCGGTCATCTCGATCGCGGTCATTGAGGTCTCCATCTGTTCGTCGCTGACGTGCATATAGGGACGAGGATGCAGGTGCAGAATGTGCGGATCGTCGCAGTGTGACAGCCTATCGCAGGCGGGCCAGAAACGCCGTCAAATCGTCAGTGTGATGGTGGATGTGATCGGCGTCATGCGGGTCAGGCGCCACGTGCACTGTACGCATTCCCATCTCGTGCGGAGCCGCCAGATTGCGCGGATCATCCTCGAACATGGCAGCTTCTTCAGCCCGAATCCCATCCTGCGCAAAGATCGCCTCAAAGGCTGCTTTTTCGGGTTTCGGCCGATAGCCTGCATGTTCCACGCCATAGATTGCATCGAACAATCCGGAAAGGCCGCGTGCCTCAAGCACCCGTTCGGCGTAAGGAGCGCTGCCGTTGGTATAGACGATACGTCGCCCGGGCAGGGCGCGTATGTGATCGGCCAACGCTGCATCCGGGTCCATATGGCTCATGTCCACTTGATGAACGGCGTGCAGATACGGGTCCGGGTCCAGATCATGTTCGGCCATCAATCCGGCAAGGGTTGTGCCGTATTCGCGCCAGTAATGTGCCCGTAAACGGTCCGCTTCGGCCTGATCCACACCTATGGCCCGCATGACATAATCCGTCATCAACACCTCGATCTGATCGAACAGGCGCATGTGCGGCGGATAAAGGGTGTTGTCCAGATCGAACACCCATTGAGTGACATGAGAAAAAGCCGGTTTGACCATAAGCAGGGTGTAGGGCGCGCGCGCGGTGTTTTCAATGCTCTACTTGATCGTTCCCCCTTTGGACGGATAGACAGGTCCGAACGAGGAGACAATGAACCCCATGAGCCAGACCAGATCCCCCACCAAGGATGCCTACAGCCTGATACTCGAAGCCATCGACGTGGGCGTCTACAAGCCCGGTGATCGTCTGGTGGAAAGCGAGCTGGCCGAACGGTTCGGGGTGTCACGCACGCCGATCCGCGAAGCGTTGCAGCGGCTCGAGACACAGTCTTTGCTGGAGCGGGACGGGCGGTCGCTGATCGTGGCGTCGCTGGATCACAACCAGATGGCCGAGCTGTATATCGTGCGTCGGGAACTGGAGGGGTTGGCAGCAAGCCTTGCGGCCAAACACGCGACCGAAGAAGAGATCAAGGTACTGCAAGAGATGGTCGTCGAAGATGACAAGCTGGTTGATGACCCGTCAGCCTTGTCGCGTGCGAACCGACGCTTTCATGAGCAGATCCATCTGGCGTCCCATAACCGCTATCTGGTGCAGCAGCTTGATCTTGTGCACCGGACAATGGCCCTGATGGCAACGACCTCACTGGCGGTGCAGGGGCGTGGCGAGATCGCCCAAAGTGAGCATAAAGGTATTGTCGAAGCTATTGCCGCAAGGGATGAAGAGGCAGCTGCGCGCGCACTGAAGGATCATATCTCGATCGCGTTCATGACGCGTCTCAAGCAGGATGCAAGCCTGCGCGATAAGTAAGTGTCAGGCGGACTGTTGATCTTCGCTGGCCTGCCCATGTTGGGTTTTGTCCCAGAAGAACGGGTTCGTCGCCAGTTCCCAAAGGGCTTTGTAAGCGGCAATGACTCCTAACGGATAGTAGAGGGCCATGGTTGGTACCCAAGGCAACAAAAACCGCCGCTCGCGCGCCAAGACGGCAAGACATCCAACGCAAATACCCAGCGCTTCGGTTGTCAAAAACAAAAAAATAAGTGCCGTGGCCAGCTGTTGTGAAACAACTTGCGCCATTGGATTGACCAAACCCAGCGTTGACAACCAGAATAGCCACAAGACGGGGGCGAGTAAAAATTGCCCCAACGTACCCAGAAAGAACGCCTGAAACCCTAAAAACTGCGCGACGCCCAGATCGCGCAGCAGTTTCTGAGGGGATCGCATGTGCACGAGATACGTCACCATGAAACCCTTGAGCCAGCGCGAACGCTGTTTCACCCAAGGCCAGGCGCGAAAATTCGCTTCTTCATAAGTGGTGGTATCCACCAGTTCTGTTCGGTACCCGGCCCGGCACAGCCGCACGCCAAGATCGGCATCCTCAGTCACGTTGTGGGCATCCCAGCCGCCCAATTCCAAAAGCTTGTCGCGGCGGAAGAAGAAGGTGGTCCCGCCCAGTGGAACGACAAGCCCCATGCGCGCTATTCCCGGCAGGATGATGCGAAACCAACTGTTGTATTCGATGGTGAAACAGCGTGAGCGCCAGTTTGTACGTGGGTTGTAATAATCAAGGCTGCCCTGAAGGCACACCACCTGCGGCGCGGCCTGCGTGAAATGCGCGACCACCCGTTCGATCTGATCCGGCTGCGGGGCGTCTTCGGCATCCCAGACGCCAACATAGTCGCCTCGGCAAAAGTCCAGGGCATAATTCATGGCTCGCGGTTTGGTGGTAAGCCCGCCCAGTTCGGGCACCTCGACGATCCGCATCCAACTGGGCAGATCCACTTGCGCCACAGTCGCGCGCGTGACCTCGTCTTTTTCTTCCAGCACCAAGATGACGTCCAAAAGCGCCTTGGGGTAGGTCAGGCGTTTGAGGCGTTGAACAAGTGCATCGGCAATCTCCCGCTCTTTGTACAGTGGGACCATGATTGAGACGCAGGGTTGTCGAAGCGGGATGGCTGCACGCGAAACTTCACGCTTTTTCTGAAAAGAATGAACCAGATAGGCCAAAGCCCCAGCGACGCGAAGAACAGTGAACAGAATCAAGGTTCCCACAGCTGCGGTGAGCAGAACCGCCAACGCAAACAGCGGGAAAGTTGCGAACAATACAGCAATACCAAGCGCTGCCAGGCTTGGCGCAATGCGCGAGTTAACCGTCCAGTTGCGGCAACTTTGTTCGGAGTCGACCCGTGTCTCAGCGGCTTCGGCCAAAGGGCGCGAGAACTGCTCTGCTATTGTTCGGTCGATTTGATCAGAGGCCGCCAGAACCGGAATGATCGTAAAGTCGCAATCCTGCATGTCGGCCGCGATAACTGGAAACCGATCCGGACGCGCCGTCGCAACCAACAGAAGCGGCCCAACGCGCATCCACGGAACAACGTTGTGTTCCAGCCAGAAGTCTACTGGCTTCAGGTCGCACAGCCCCGGCATGGGCGGAATTTGTTCCAAGTCCGCAATCTGCCAGCCAGACTGGACAGACAAGGCATGCAGGACGTCTTGCCGGGTGGCAAATCCTTCACCCACCAAAATTTCGCCCAAAGGCGCATTTTGTTGGGATTGCAAGTGCAAGGCGTGGTCAAGTTCCGACTGTGTCAGAGTTCCAGCTTCTACCAGACAGGTGCCCAGCGGTTTTCGAAATCCAGGTGCTGGGATCGGAGAAGCGGTTGCGAAGTTTTGGAGGTTTAGTTCAACCATAAAAAGAACCCTGGCGCAGTTACCCGCGCTCAGGGTTGTTCGATCAAGGTTAACGCCCCGTTAACACTGAAAAGTTTGAGTGTTATGCGCTTTGCTTTTTCTTTTCCATGGCGTTGGCGAAGCGTTCGAACAGATAGAAACTGTCCTGAGGTCCGGGGGACGCTTCCGGGTGATACTGCACCGAATAAACAGGCCGGTCGGTCATGCGGATCCCGCAGTTCGAACCGTCAAATAAAGACCGGTGCGTTTCCACAACGCCTTCTGGCAGGGACTGAGCATCAACGGCAAAGCCGTGGTTCATCGATGTGATCTCGACCTTGCCGGTGTCCAGATCCTTGACCGGATGGTTTGCACCATGGTGGCCGTGGTTCATCTTGACCGTTTGGCCGCCCAAGGCCAGCGCTAGCATCTGGTGGCCAAGGCAGATGCCGAATACAGGCAGATCGGTGGTGTCTAGAATTTCTTTGATCATCGGTACTGCGTATTCACCGGTTGCTGCCGGATCGCCGGGGCCGTTCGACAGGAACACACCGTCGGGCTGATGGGCCAGCACTTCGGCCGCGGTGGCCGTTGCCGGCAGAACCGTCACATCACAACCCGCCGACGCGAGGCAGCGCAGAATGTTGCGTTTCGCACCGTAATCGACGGCGACAACCTTGTGCGCAGAGGCTTCCTGACGACTGTAACCGTCAGGCCAGGCCCAACGCATTTCGTCCCAGCGATAGCTTTGCGCGCAGGTTACGTCTTTGGCCAGGTCCATGCCCTCCAGACCGGCAAACCCACGAGCGGCTGCCACCAGCGCTTCGATGTCGAAATTACCTTCGGGGTCATGAGCCAGCGCGACATGCGGCGCGCCTTGCTGGCGGATGGCTCGGGTCAGGCGCCGGGTGTCGACGCCGCCGATCGCGATGCGGCCGCGACGGGCCAGCCAGCCCTTGAGCTCTTCGGCTGAACGCCAGTTCGAAGGCTCGGTCGGGTCCCATTTAACGACCATGCCCGCAGCAACCGGATCATTGGTTTCGTCATCTTCGGGGTTCACACCAACATTGCCGATATGTGGGAAGGTGAATGTTACGATCTGACCGGCATAAGAGGGGTCGGTCATGATTTCCTGATAGCCGGTCATGGCTGTATTAAAGCATAACTCGGCCACTGTTTGTCCGGTGGCACCAAAGCCTATGCCGTAAAACAGTGTCCCATCGGCCAATGCCAGACATGCGGTGGGCTTGGACGGGGCGTTCTGGGCCATGGCGCGACTCTCCTGCAAGGTAAACCGGCGCATACCTAAGGGGGTTGGGCGCTTGGGTCAAGTCTGTTCAAATTTTTGGCTATTGTTGTTTTTCAAAGACTTAGCGGTATCCACTCCCTGTTGTGTCAGGCTTTTTGTTTAGATATGTTCGGGGTTCCGTTGTCATGGGGATGGACAAACCAAATGGACATGCGATCACGGGTGAATGCCGCCCTGAAGCAAGCAATGAAGGACAAAGCAGCCGAGCGTCTGTCGACTTTGCGGTTGATCAACGCGGCCATCAAGGACCGCGATATCGCGGCGCGCGCCTCGGACAACGAAGAGGTCAAGGGCTGCGGCGATGCTGAGGTGCTTGAAATCCTTGGTAAAATGACCAAGCAACGCAAAGAAAGTGCGCGCGCCTATGAAGAAGGCGGTCGGTTGGATCTGGCCGAACGCGAGATGCAGGAAGTTGCGGTCATCGAGGAGTTTTTGCCCAAGCAGCTGGATGATGACGAGGTGTCAAAGGCGATTCAGACTGCGATCACCGCGACCGGGGCCGGGTCCATTCGAGACATGGGCAAGGTCATGGGCGAGTTGAAGACTCGGTATACCGGACAGATGGATTTCGGTAAGGTTGGCCCGATGGTCAAAGATCACCTCTGCGCGGCATCAAACGGCAACTGCTAAGACAACAAAATGAACGAAGACCTACTGCGCGGCCGGTTCGCGCAGTCTTGTGTTCAGTTCGTCATAAAGCGTTATCCGTTCTTCTTCAGATAGGAAGGCCCCGATCTCAACCTCGCGCCCATCACCGATAAGGGTGACATAGTGGGGGACGGGTCCACCTTTTTCATGCATTTCCGGCCTCGCCCAAAAGCGGTTGCAGGACCATTCCTGTTGGTCTTTGCCGGGTGTGTAATGAACCAGATGCGCTTGTGTGTCAGACAGCGTCAGAACCTCGAAAACGCTGCGTGCGCGATAGTTGGTCTGTATGGCCAGCCAAAGGCCAAACACCGTGATCAGAAGAAAGGGCAACAGCCCCCACAGAACCACGGACCCCAGCATGGCCAGCAAGGGGATCAGGCCAAACAGGAACACCGAAAGTATAGTGATCATAGCTCCGCGCGGAGGCAGAGAGTTGTGCGGCCACAGGCGCAGTTCTTGTTCCGTTTCGGACGTCTGATTCCATGTATACGGCATATCGCGAACATAGCGCAGGGCGTTCTTGTGTCGATGGGTTTTGATCAGATGACGTGCCCGACACGCGCCCAGGACAGGGCGTCGTCTAATCGGTCATCTCCCCAGAACACTTCCTGCCGGACAACAAAGCTTGGAGCGCCAAAAACGCCCAGTTTTACGGCTGCGTCCGTTTCAGCCTCAAGCGCTGCAATAACTTCAGCGCTGCGGGCTCGTCCAAGCGCCAGACGAGGATCTTGCTGGCAGCGCAACAAAGCCTCGGACAAGGCACTTTCGCTTCCGGCTTCGATACCTTCCTCGAACCAGATGCGATACAAGGCTTGAGTAAAGGATTTGCCCCAACCTTCCTTCATTCCCAGAACGGCGACCTGATTGGCCAAAGCCAAGTCTGAGACCGGGTAGGGCGCGGGCAGTTTGGCATGAATGTGGTACTTGGCGCAGCGCCGTTCTATGTCGCGCCACATATAGGCGGATTTCACGGGCTTGCCTGCAAAGGGAACGTTCTGCTGGGCCGACATGACTGTGCGCACGTTGAAGGGGCGCCAGTTCACGGTGGCGTCGTGTTCGGCACACCATTCATCCAGACGCATCACGGTCAGGAAGCTGTAAGTGCTGCCGATGGAATACCAAAAGTCGATTTCGGGCATAGACGACCCTCCGGCTGTCTTGCCTGCATATGATACCCGATTTTGCGGCAATTGGCGAACGTGAGGCCCGCATAAAGAAAAACCCCGCCACTTGGGCGGGGTTTCTTTCGATCAGGTCGGGATCAGTGCGCGTGGCCCTTGTCCCAGTCTTCCTGCTTGGGCAGCTGCTCGAACGTGTGTTCGGGCGGCGGCGAGGGCAGGGTCCATTCCAGCGTGTCCGCATATTCGTTCCACGGGTTCGGACGCGTCTCTTTCGCGCCACGGAACAGGGCATAGAACACGATGCCGAAGAACAGCAGGAACGAAGCGAACGAGATGAACGCACCAATCGACGATACGAAGTTCCACTGGGCGAATGCCTCGGGGTAGTCGATGTAGCGGCGCGGCATACCCTGACGGCCCAGGAAGTGCTGCGGGAAGAAGGTCAGGTTGGCGCCGATGAAGAACATCCAGAAGTGAACCTTGCCCCAGAACTCCGAGTACTGACGACCCGTCATCTTCGAGAAGTAGAAGTACACGCCAGCGAAGATCGCGAAGACGGCACCCAAGCTCATCACGTAGTGGAAGTGCGCCACGACGTAGTAGGTGTCGTGATAGGCGCGGTCGATGCCAGCCTGCGACAGAACCACACCGGTCACACCACCAACGGTGAACAGGAACAGGAAGCCGAAGGCAAACAGCATCGGCGTCTTGAACTCGATGGAACCGCCCCACATGGTCGCGATCCACGAGAAAACCTTAACCCCAGTCGGAACCGCGATAACCATCGTGGCCAGCATGAAGTAAGCCTGCTGACGCAGCGACATGCCAACGGTGTACATGTGGTGCGCCCACACAACGAAGCCCAGAACACCGATCGCGATGATCGCCCAGACCATCGGCAGGTAGCCGAAGATCGGCTTGCGCGAGAAGGTGGCAATCACGTGGCTGATGATGCCGAAACCGGGCAGGATCACGATGTACACTTCCGGGTGGCCGAAGAACCACAGGATGTGCTGGTACAGGATCGGATCGCCGCCACCGGCCGGATCAAAGAAGGTGAAGCCAAAGTTGCGGTCCATCAGCAGCATGGTGATCGCACCCGCCAGAACCGGCAGCGACAGCAGAATCAGCCACGAGGTGATGAAGATCGACCAGCTGAACAGCGGCACCTTAAACAGGGTCATGCCCGGGGCACGCATGTTCAGGAAGGTGGTGATCATGTTGATCGCGCCGAGGATCGAGGAGGCGCCCGATACGTGCACGGCGAAGATCGCAAGGTCCATGGACATGCCGCCTTCGGTCGTCGACAGCGGCGGGTACAGAACCCAGCCCACGCCTGAACCAAGCTGGTCGTTGCCACCGGGGCTGAGCAGCGAGGCCACACCCAGCGACGTACCGGCGACGTAAAGCCAGAAGGACAGGTTGTTCATCCGCGGGAATGCCATATCCGGCGCGCCAATCTGCAACGGCATGAAATAGTTGCCAAATCCACCAAACAAGGCGGGGATGACCACGAAGAACATCATGAGAACACCGTGATAGGTGATCATAACGTTCCAAAGATGCCCGTTGGGTGTACATGGGTCGGCCATGAAGCCTTCCAGACACATGTACTGAACGCCCGGGTGCATCAGCTCGAGCCGCATGTAAACGGTCATCGCCACCGAGATCAGACCGGCCAGAGCCGAAACGATCAGGTACAGAATCCCGATGTCCTTGTGGTTGGTCGACATGAACCAGCGCTGGAAAAAGCTGCGCTGATCTTCATGGTCGTGACCATGAATGGCTGCGTCTGCCATTATAGGTGCCTCCTGTTGCAACTAAACCGCGCAGCCAGACCTCTCCGGCGCGCGGGATTCCTGCTGGTTTTAGAATGCGAAGAGGGCACCTTCAATGGCCGAGTTTGATCTGGATCAAGATTAATTGTCGCGGGTAGGGGGTTGCCGCGCGATTTTCAGGCCTCGAACGGCATCTATCTGGGGATGCTCACCCGTTTTTCAAGCCATAAACGCGAGGTTGGAACAGGCGCGTGGCAGAGATCCGCCTTGACCGTCATGTGCTGGCGTCTCAGAACTACGCCAACGCCCGCAATCCGGAGACTTGATATGGCTGACTACGATCCAGACAATATCTTTGCCAAAATCCTGCGCAATGAAATCCCCTCGACCCGCGTGTATGAGGATGACGAGACTCTGGCGTTTATGGACATCATGCCGCGATCCGATGGTCATTTGCTGGTGATACCAAAAACCCCATGCCGCAATGTACTGGATGCCACGCCCGAGCAACTGGCAGCCGTGATGAACACCGTCCAGAAAATGGCGCAGGCCGCAAAAGCGGCGTTTGATGCGGATGGTGTGACGATCCAACAGTTCAATGAAGCGGCAGGCGGCCAGGAGGTGTTCCACCTGCATTTTCATGTCCTGCCGCGTCACGAAGGGGTGTCGATGCGCCCGCCGGGCAACATGGGGGATTTCGACCAGATCGCGCAGCACGCTGAAAAGATCAAAGCTGCTTTGTAAAGCTGGTTTCCGGGTCTGCGCCCGCGACGGAGTTTTGGCCGACACCCTTTTTGGGGCGCGGAGGCCAGTCGTCTATCAGGTGGGGGAAAGAGAATTGCCGTTCCGATTTGGGGTCGGAACGGCAGACTCGTAACCAAACACTTCTCGGATTTCGAGGGCGAGCCCTGGATCACCGGTTAACATACCACTCACTCTTGATTGGCAGTTTCATATTACTCGTTAACGCGCCCTTTGTATCTAAAAGAGTTAAATATTAGCTAAAGAAACTGATAAAGCCGGAGCATTGAGGGTTAATTGCGTGAGGCTTCGGAAACAGAGCCATTCGCTTGAGCATATTGTTTTGATGCCTGAGCGCTAAAACCGATTCGCTTTGCAGCTGGACCGGTTTGTTCACAGGTCTTTTGAGCCAAAAACCTCTGCAAATGTCTTCTCCAGCGCCGCATCAAGATCAGCCATGGTTACGGGAAGGCCCAGGTCGACCAGAGACGTGACGCCATACTCAGTTATTCCACAAGGCACGATGCCTGAGAAATGCTCCAGATCGGGTTCCACGTTGACCGAGATGCCGTGAAAACTGACCCATTTGCGCAGGCGCAGACCGATGGCGGCGATCTTGTCTTCCGCAGGCTTGCCGGTCACCGTCAGCGGCTTGTCATCCCGGCGGACCCAAACACCAACGCGCCCGTCACGGATTTCGCCGTGTACATTGAACTCCGCAAGCGCCGAAATCACCCAGGTCTCAAGCTGTTTTACAAACTGGCGCACATCACGTCCGCGTTTGTTGAGATCCAGCATGACATAAGCCACACGCTGACCGGGCCCGTGATAGGTGTATTCGCCGCCGCGCTTGCTTTCATAAACAGGAAACCGATCAGGATCCGTCAGGTCCTCGACCTTGGCTGAAGTGCCTGCGGTATACAGGGGCGGATGCTCGAGCAGCCAGACGCATTCTTCGGCGTCGCCACGCGCGATCTCGGCGACGCGGGCTTCCATGAAGGCCACGGCGTCGTCATAGCTGGTCAGACCATCGGTGATTTTCCATTCCATGCCGGCCTCATATCCGCCTACAGCGGTCAGGGAAAGGGGTCAGGCGGCCTCGGACAGGCAACGTTGCAGAACCTGAGCATAGGTTTCGACCCCTTGCGCCCCGGTCAGCAGGTATTTTCCACCGAAAACCATGGCGGGCACGCCGGAAATGCCCTGGCTGGTCCAGAATTTCTGTTTCTCGCGGACAGAGGCCGTGTGTTGGCCGCTTTCAAGCGCTTGCCGTGCAACTTCCGCATCCAACCCGACGGACCGAACGGCATCCAGCAAGACCTCAGTGTCCGAGACGTCCTTCTGCTGTGTAAAATACGCATCAAACAGGGCGAGCTTCAGCGGGTGTTGTCGACCTTGCCCTTCTGCCCAATCCAGCAACTGATGTGCGGCAAACGTATTCACCATCCGGCTGTCGTCGCTGAAGTTGAAGGTAAACCCCAGCTCTGCGCCAATAGAAGTGAGCCTGTCCCGCGCTTGCTGGCTTTGTTCAACGGTGGTTCCGTATTTCTCCATGATATGCTCGCGCAGGTTTTGACCTTCGGGCGGCATGTTCGGGTTCAACTCGAACGGATGCCAACGCAACCGGGCCAAAACACCCTGTTGCTGAAGCGCTGCGTCAAGCTGACGAAACCCGATGATACACCACGGGCACACGACATCAGAAACAATGTCGATCTGAACAATAGGGCGGTTCTCGGATGAGGTCATTTGCGGCTCCTGTCAGATCGGATGCGTTGGGATCAACCTGCTAAATAAGTCCTTCGCAGAGTAATTTAAACCAGAGCGTTTTTGCCTCTTCACATCGCACGCGCCAACGTCTATACGCCGCTCTACCAAGTCACTGGCAGTGCGGTCGTGGCGGAATTGGTAGACGCGCAGCGTTGAGGTCGCTGTGGGGTAACTCCCGTGGAAGTTCGAGTCTTCTCGACCGCACCATCTCACATTTTTGGTTGGAAAATTCTGCTAACACCTTGAATGGAAAGGTGGTTTCGGGAGTTCGATAACCACTTTCGCGGGAGTATCGCAGGGGCTCAGTAAACGCCAGTCTGAGCACCGTTTGCTTAAGTGCAAGATGGCCGTTTTCGTATATATTCCAAGGGCTTGACAGAAACGAAAGCGAGAGTTCGATAAACTCTTCGAACCTACCCTTCGGCGGTATGATTTTCTCGGCTTTCTCCGTCAAAAGAATCTTCTCGCGTTCCAGCTTTGTGATGCGGCTCTCATAGGCGCTGATCAATGATGGGTTGGGCGCATCCAAAACCCTGTCCAGAAGCCCCTCAATTTGCCTTTCAACGTCCTTGAGTTGCTTCGCTACGGCATCCTTGGCCGTATGAGCTTCCTTGAGCCGCATATCCCAAGCGTCCTTGAACATCACCCGCACAAGCTCGAAGAGCTGATGCGTCGGCTGCAAGCTTCTCAGGATTTCAGCAAACCCGTCTTCGATCTTGCTGCGCGGGATCGATTTGCGTTTGGACGGGCAGCCGCGCGTTCCGCAAAGATAATACGGGTAATGGCGGCGACAGCCTTTCGACCAGCACGCCGTCATGGGCTTGCCGCAGTCATCGCATTGCACAAATCCGCGTAAGGGAAAATCTTCGTTGATATCCTTTCGCGCCGCAGGGCGAGCGTTACTCTCCAAATGTTCGAGAATGCGGTTATGTGTTTCAAAACTGACCAGCGGCTCATGATGGCCTTTCCGAAGTGATATGTTCCAGTTCGGCGCTTCGACATATCCTGCATAGATCGGGCGCTTGAGCAGCTTGGTCACCTTCCAAGCGCGGATTTCGCCGTTCGGCAGGTCTTTCGGGAACTCCGGCTTGGATTCCAGAAATCTCTTAACTTCCGCCTGTGACAGGAAACGCCCGCTGGCGAAGCCGTTCAACGCTTCCGCGACGACCGATGCAACCGGCTCGTCGGGAACAAGAAGTTTTCCGTGAATACGATCCGATGCGTACCTATAGCCGACGGGAGAGTGGAACACCCAATAGCCTTTCTCGACACGGGCTTTCATTTTCTGGATCACCTGACGGCGGTTCTGTTCGCGCTCAAGCTCGCCTTGCGCGGCAAAAATCGTCTCGACGAACTTGCCCTCCGGCGAGTCATCAAGTTTGAAGTTCAGGCATTCGATCCTCGCGCCCCGCGCCTCGAATTCCCGCCGCAGTTTGATGTGAAACTCCGTATCGCGTGCGAAGCGTTTCAAGTCATCGAAAATCACTACATATTGCTTGTCCGGCTGCGCATCGAGAAAGCTCAGCAGAGCCACCATGCCAGGACGGTTCATAAAATTCCCGCCGCCGGAGGCATCGTCCGGAAACACGGCCTCGACAGTGTAGCCTTTTGCTTCTGCATATTGGCGGCAGCGATGTTCCTGGCTTTCAAGGCCGCTGCCTTCGATCTTCTGCTTTGTGCTGGACACGCGGCTATAGATGATCGCGGGCACGGCCTGTTCCGGTTGCATAAGCTGTGATTGCGGTAAATTCATTTGGCCTCCAATCCACGCGGCGGGTCTCGCGGAACCCCGTGCGTGTCGTCTTGTTCTTCTTTTGATCTCCTCTCATTGGAATCCGTTTGGGCCGCGCAATCAAGCTCTTCATGGGGTTTTCCACAGACTTCTTGGAGCGGATGCACGCCGTAACCCAGCTCGACAAAGGCCATCACAATCGAGAACATATCCCGCAAGAACGCCTCTTTGCGTTCCGCGCTCATGCCGGAATGATCGAGATATGCCTGATATTTCTCGATATCGATGGTAACGTTGCGCTGCGCCGATTGGACAAAGCTATCGGTCAGGGGTTGTCTATTTTGTATCGATGTATCGTGTTTCATCGCTCTTTCCTCATGGGGTATATTTTGTATGCCCATCATTTCAGTATACAACTGACAGTTGTATTTATGCAAAAATTCAATTTTAAGTTTGTATCCGCATCAGTGAACCAAACGCGGATGATTAGCCGTCGCGTCTGGCTTTTGCAGGGGCGTATCGAGCTTCTTGGCGGGCGCTGATCGGGCCAGCAGATCGTCAAGCCGCATCTTTAAAAGCAGCGCCCGTGTCTCATCGCCAAAGATGCTCGCGAGCCGCAGGACGCCGCCGTCATGCACGATCACAACATCATGGCCCGTGGGATGATTATTAATGACGCGCATTTCGCGGATGGCGCTGCGTTTGATGGTCGTGCCGAAGCTCATCCAATGCCGCCGCACGGTCAGAGATTGAGCGCCGACAGTGATCCGCACGTCCTCACGGTTCATCAGCCAGCAATAGCACCGGAACAGGACGCTATCGCGAAGCTCGACCGCGACGAAGGTGAGCATGGCGGCGAACAGCCAGCCGCGCAGGTTTTCCAGCGGCACGTCTAGCGATTTTGCCTGCACGACCGCCACAAGCTGTTCACCGGCATTGATAAGCGCGACGATGCCGTATTCGAGCAGTTCAACGATGACGTTCTTATGCGGATCGTGCACCGTTTCCGGCGCGTAATGCGCAATCAAGGTGGCGATTGCGCCGAGCATAAGGATCACGCGGTGGCTCTTGACCATCTCATGCCCGCTGGATGGGCGCAGATGCGCGGCCTTCAGCACCTTGCAGGTTCCCTTGTCGATCACGCGCGGATCGCCGCGTAATCGGGTCAATATGCTTCGTATCAGTTCCATGCTTTGCCTCTCTCTTTGTTATGGATGTTCACCGGTCCATGCCGAGCTGCCTGCGCAGCACGTTCCAATTGACGGGGATCATGGTGACGACAGGGCAGTTCCAGCGCTCGCCGAGCTGACCGCGCAAGCCCTGTACGCCGTAGTAATTGCACTCGTAGCAGCGCTGTGCGGGCGTCCCGACACCGCCGCAGCGGTAATAAACCAGCAAATGCGGCGTTCCGAAGCCGAGCACCACGGCGGTCAGCACCGCCGGAACCCAGGTAATGCGGCGCGGTTTGGCAAGCCACCACAGGCCGCGCATGATGGCGCTCCTTGTGCTCGGCGTGGGAGCCGCCTCAATCACCACCGGTCGCCGCTCCTGCCAAAAGTGGCGGCGCGGAGCCTTCCGGCTCTGGATTTCAACTTCGACCTTGCTCATAGGATCTTGCCTCCGTTCCTGTAGCGCAGCCGGATCACGGGCGTTCCGTCGCGCGGGTGATCGCCTTCCATCGGGTTCGGATCGGCCCAGTCCCGCCACGGGGCAACGTCCCAGTAGCGGATTTTCTCGCAGATGATGGGCGGCGCAGAATTCACGAAGAGAAGTTGCTGACCGGCGGGCATGGCGCGGATATCTTGCGGCAGCAGGAGCGGGATACCGCGCTCGCTGACGCTGACGCCGATATCGTCGGTCTCATCGCGGCCAAGATTGTAATTGCGCGTGATGATCGACCGTTCGCCCAAGAGCTTTGAAAGCCGTTCGGCAAGCGCCGCATCCTGCACCGCGAAGAACTGTTTCACCTCGGATTGGCTCAGGATGATGTTCGCCGTCTCGCGCCCGTAGACCTGATGCAGATGTGAGAGGTCTTGCACAATGGCCCAGACGCGCACGCCATATCCTGGCAACAGGGTGAGGGCTTCAGCCAGCCCCGTGATCTTGCCCATATTGGCAAACTCATCGAGCAGGAACAGAACTTGCCTCTCGCTGCGCTGTCTCGCTACCGCGTTGATGGCCTGCCGCGTAATCAAGGCCAGCCACGTCCCGTATTCGCCAATGCGCTCGGCGGGGATCATCACATAGACCGTCGTGTCTTCGGCCTTGAGGTCATCAAAGCTGAAATCCGTGTGGGATACGGCCTCGGCCAGCGGCCCGCCTGGGCGGAAGATTTGCAGGGCGTTCGAGACGGTGGTCCTGAAATCCGAGAACTGACCGCCGGAACTTTTGAACTGGTGCAGGAACTCCTGACCATAAGCGGCCACGATGCCGTCCAGCGCGTCGGACTCCGCCATGTCACGGAACGCCATTTCCAGCATGTCGGTACTTTTGACGAGCCGCCAGAGTTGGGGCAGCGTGCAGCGGATCGGCCTGCCGCGCGTGACGAAGTACAGGATCAAGCCTTCCAGCAGGTTGCGAGCGGCATCCCTGAAATACTGGTTCTTGTCACCGCCGACAGGTTCGGGGATGAGCAGCAGCACCAAACTTCGCACGGCATCGCCAAGTTCATGATGACGCAGCGGGTCGGCGAACATCTCCAAAAGCGGCGTCAGCGGATTGAACCGGCTCTGCGGAAGGCCATGGAGACCCCAAGGATTATTGAAGATGGTTTTGTGCCCGAACCGCTCGCGGCGATGGTGCGCGGTCACAGCGGCAAGCTCGCCCTTGGGATCGGTCACAAACATCGACCCCGCATAGTGCAGCAGGTTCGGGATCACGACACATGTGCCTTTGCCCTGACGGGCGGGAGCAATCGTCAACAGGTGCGATTTGCCGTTAAAGAAAAGCGGCACACCATTCAACGCGCCGAGAAACAGCCCAAGCGGATCGGTCAGTCCGGCATCGGCGCAATCCCGCAAATCCGCAAACCGCGCCCGACCAAAGACACCGGTGGGGGTCTCTGCCTGCTTGCGTTCGATGTGAAGAGTGATCATGCGAACGGCATCGAAGACGCCGCACAGGATCGTCCAAAGCCCTGCAAGAAACAGCAGGCCAAGCGCGAAGGCCGACACCGGATCGGGCAGCGCGTTCATGGCCAGCATCAGTTTCCATGTGCCAAAGGCAATCAGGAAACCGATCATTAACCGGCCAAAGGGGTTGGGTTTGCTTTGATGTCGCATGTACTAGGGTAAAATATCCCCCAGAATTTTTTCAACGTGACTTTCGGTGTACTTTTCGTGATCGGATGTCTTGCCGTTGGATTGTTCAGCAGTTTGCTAAGCCAGTATTCGATCCGGATGCACTCGAAGTTGTACCTACGCGCGATCATATCGAGCCGGTCGAGAAGCTTGTGTAGCCCTCAATAGCTGCTTGCAATTCGTATTGGCGCGCTCGTTTGATCTCATCTCCGCTTACCTGCGCGACCACCCACGCCGCTACGAGCACCTCTCTTTAGTGCACCAAATTAGGGGATTAGCGAGCGTAGCAACCCTTGCTCAACATGTCGGTTTCCAAGAGCCTAGCTATTTCTCTGTGACTTTTGGCCCGAGCCTTTTGCAACGCTCGTCCATCATGGGCGCAAGAATTTGCTCCATTTTCAAGAAATAGCTTCAAAATGGCTAGATTGCCTGTTTCCGCCGCTATTGCGAGCGGTTCATCGTCATCGGCGTGAAAGCTAGCGCCGCTATCAAGCAATAATTGTACGATGTGTTCATGCCCCCTCAACGTTGCTATTTTCAGAGCCTGATTGTCTTTCGAGGTAATATCGGACCCTCGGTCAAGAAGCATCTTAGCAATTTCTAGGTTTCCATTCATCGCAGCCGCTCGAAAAGCCGCGAAGTCCGACTTGTTCTCGGGTGTGCCACTGCTAGCGCTAAAGTCAATTTTCGCCCCATTTGCGAGAAGGGCTTTCGCGACAGAAACTTGATTGTGAATTGCTGCTCGCATTAGTGGCCATCCATGCTCTTGATTTACATCCGCGCCAAGCATGGTCAGCGGCCTCACCGCAATGGCGAAATCTTCCTTCACAGCTCTCTTCAATAGGGTGTCTGCCTTTTGAGTGGCGTATCCAACGCCAAGAACCAAAACGCACGCTGCAGCCGCGAATGTCATACCTAAGTTGTTTCTTGAAAAATGCTTCACCATATTGGTCTCCAATTCAAAAAAATTGAAAACTCTACCATAACCCTTTGTGAACATGCAAATAATTTACGCCTAATGGGCTAGTGGACGGGGCATACATCGTCGCGTGATTTACTGCTAACGCGCTCGGCAGCAGTTGCCAGTTGACTAGTGAGTTGACAGATAACATCATCTTTAGAAGGTTTTTTTGGAGTAGTTGATGCGCGTCCTCATTCCGTACATCACCCTTTTGTTTGCGTGCTTCCTTACAAATTCGGCCACTGCTCAAGAAACTGGCGCTGAAAAGTGGCGGCGTGAATGTGAGAACAGGTCAGATCAGTACTTTCCCTTCGACGGGACGACAGTCGCTATCGACGGGTTTGCCGATGGCGGTTATGGGTTATATTGCGTCGTCGTCGAGAATGTATCTCACGAGTACCGAGTGATCTGGCCGGAAGTTCGCATAAGCGACACCGAGACACAGAATGGCGTTTTATTTAGTAGATTTTGGTCAGGAGAGCCGAAAGAACCCACAAAGACCAAAGCTTTGATTGGGGTCAACAAGACACCCTTTTCGGTCCATGTGCCAATTGGCAGTTTTGGTGAAAAAAACGCGACAAATCCGCCGGTTTCAAAAGGGGTTGGTTGGTTTATTTCGAGTATCTTCTACGGATCACTTCCGACAAACAAATCACCAGAGGGATACGTGATTGTTGAGATCAACTTTCGGGCTGTAAGTTTTGGGAATGGTGTCTGCCTACTTGAGTATTTTGATCCCGTCGCGAGCGAAAGAGACACGCTAGTCAGGTTTAAAATTCCTGAAAGCAACACTAAAGAAGCAAAATTTGAAAATGACTTGCAATCATTTGAGATCGGCAGCGAATTGGATTTTGTTAGATACACTTTTCCAAACGATACACCAATACCATCTGTTGTTGGAATCCCGATTGTCGGAGAGGATGGTGAAGTCTTGGCCAGCATTCCAGCGGTAATATGCTCACAGTTCGAATGATATGCGGTTTATTTCATGGATAACTAGTTGGACGATTACAATATACGCCGCCCTTCGGGTGATTGCCTCGTTCTTCAAAGATACTGCGCAATGGATTTCGCAAGTTCACGAGTTTCTACTTCGCTTTGATCCCTTGATAGGGGTTATGTACGCGGGCGGAATCTATGCTCTGTCATTTGTTGTCGCACTGCTCAGTTATTTCATAGCGCGAAACCGTCGGTACAATCGAGTTGCCGGAGAAGTCGAATTAGTAAGGCGCAATGCAAAAGGATGTGGAATTGCTGGTTTGGTATTTCTTGTCCTTGCCTGTAACTACTTTGTCCCAAACTTGGTCCCTGAATCTTGGCTGCCTGGAAAATATGCCGTGATCAGAGATTGGGTGACAATATTGTTTTTGTTGATCGCCTACGGCCTTATCGGGTGGAGCGCGGGTCGATTTTCTGCAGCTGCCCCGCCACGGCGTCCGCGAGGGTAACACGATCCTTCAAACTGCTCTTGGAGCATAAAGCCGAGTTGACCGGCGAAAGGCCGGACTTCCTCGATACTTTGGATGTGCCAACGCCACAGGCGCATATCCCACTACAGCGTTTCGAATTCTGACTTTGCGTGCTGCCTGACATTTGTCGCGGCTCGCTCGTTTGATCTCATCTCCACTTGCCTGCGCGACCACCCTCATGACCAGACCGTGCCCGAAGATGGCGCATGTCGAAGGGCTGATGGCTGCAACTTGCTTTGTCGGCTCCCCCGCTGACTTCGCCATGCTTCGTCGCGGTCCCCCCAACAATGCGTTGCACCCGCCCTGACGCACGCGCCCGTCTCTTCGGCATCGGCTGGCATGGGGCTGGCCGCTCAAAACCAAGGAGATGAAAATGATCAATACGAAACAAAACCAACAATCAGGAACAGCACAAGGCACACGCCCAAACTTTCGGGTTTGGCTGGTTCAGGACACACCGGACGGACAAGTTCAGTGGACAGAGCTTTCTGGATTATGGCCGACCAAATCCGGCAACGGTTACAAGGGTAATCTTCGGGTTCCGGTCAACGCAGCCTCAGGCCGTCTGGTGGTTCTTCCGGCAACCTTCAAACCAAAAACCAAATAGGTTCCATCTAGCCCTAAAACGAGAGAGGCGCGGCCTCACAGGTCAGCGCCTTTTCTCTTTCTTCCCGACAAACAAAGTGCCTTCTCAGGAAGGCTCAACTATTGTACTACAAAAGCAGTAACTTACGCCCCATTTCCACTCTTATCTGACCCGCAAGATGTGTGTTGTACTACAACACAATCTTGACAAGGGAACCCGCTGCGCGTTCCCGTTGCATCCCTCCGGCGGTGGCTCGTCCAGGGTATTGAACCCATTCCAGAGCCAGTAGACCGTATCGCCGGTCAAACACTCGCGGGAGACTTCGCTCTCCCACACCCATCGATCCAAGACCTTTCATGACCTTAGAGAACCTGACCAACCGTGCGCCGATTGGATGCCGTCATCTTACCGAAGATGAGCACTCCCGGGGGTCTATCACCACCCCCAAACCCAGCTCGTCAGACTCGGAGAATTCCCTCTCCACCGACACCGAACCATGCACAAACAGACGCCCGTTTGATCACCACCACGCCGTGGAGGCCATGTCATGGAGACGATTTCATCGAGACCAACCAAAGCCGGTTGGAACAAAAAATTAAGGACCATCAGTGGAAGCAGCTAACCTGCCGCCCTCGCGCGCCGTTTGAATTCCATCAGCTCGTTACAGGGCGGATTTTCGACTCCTTGCGGGATAAGAATATCGTCATCAGTACGAAGGGCCATACTGTCTAAATCGTGGACACCAATTTCCCACGCGTTACGGACATAGAGCTTTCGCTTCAATATCGACAGATCGGAAAAAATCTGAGGCTTTCCGTCCGCACCAAGAACGGCGGGTGCCAAGAAGTAGCATTGTTTGTCGTCATAATCCGCAAGGAAAGTGTCCAAGTTCTTACTGCTCTGCGGCTCCATCGTAAGCATCCTAGACGCTTGCATATATTTTTTGCCAGCGTCCACGATATCGCGATCAGGATCGAAATTCTTTGAGATCGACGCGCGATAGTGTGGGAGGTTCTTTGCATCAATACCTTTTATCAGCGTTAGCCGAATAACGTCTTCCTCGTCCCGTTGCCCGACCTTTTCTCTCCAACCAGAAAAGATTGATCTTGACACTTGTTCATCACCGAAAATCAACGCGAGAACCGGCGGATACTGTGAGCCATATCCTGCAAACATGATACCGTTCCATCCGGCTCTATCCCACAAATGCAGATTGATGATCGATTCTACAGCATATCCTCGGTGGCTTTGGACAATCTTGTCGGGGTCTGTGAAACTCTCCTTCGTTTTACTTTGATCATCGAGGTAGTCTCCCCGCGTCAGCGTTGGAGCATCGTCTTTAGGCAAATATTCCTTCTCGGAAAGGTGATGAAGCTCGTTGAGCGTTGACGCATGCGTACCGAAAATACGATGGTTTCCGATGCAAGCGTTGCTAAAACCAACACTGCGCTGAATGACGAGTTCATCCGCGACCTGCGACATGAAACCACCGTTTTTCTCTGGGTTTACTATTGCGATTGCATCGACGGCTTTCGCACAGAATTCGATCAGATGGTCACAAAGGGTTTGGTGGAAGCTGACATCTCTCACATCCCAGTCGAGTGGCCAATTCACTGTCAGCGTCATTGAGTTGGGATCAAGGGATATGTCCGGTTCTTCAATGTTTTTAGATGTAAGTATTGTCACCGACAATGATGAAGCATGAGCGAACATACCTGTTTCGATTGCCGTGGCGAGAAAACCTTCAAGGGCGGTGATATGCGCTTCGCAAAGCACATGATCAAACACAGAAGCGCCCGCCGAAAACTTCACATCTACGCCAAGCAGAGTGGTTGAACACGCAAAATCGCGGTTTTGGTACATCAACAAATGCTTCGGCAAATCACGCGCAGCAGGCTGCACAGCGGCCAATTCTGCAAGTTCAATGAGTTCATTAACCGAAGCTTCTTCGGGCATTGAGCCGTCTTGTTTCAAGATTTCGGCATGTCCCAACAATAGCATCAATGTCATGCGTGACGAAAACAGATGTAACTTCTCTAGAATGTCGGGAGCATTCGACAATGCCCGCAGATCGTTTGGCCCCAGATTGACAATCTGGCACATAAGAAGATGGTCAAACTCAAGCAGCTTGTTTCTGAGCCGTTCGCGTCCTTCATCTGAAAGTGGGAGGGTTTCGTTCAGGCTCTTCAGCCAAAAGATTACATTCAGCGCATCGACGAAGCGGCCAAGCTGTATGGATATCATAGCAAAGAGGTTTGCCGCAGGCACAAGTTCCGGTCTGGGGCCATCAGTGCCATCCGACAAGGCCACTATTCTGACCAACGCCGATAATGATGTAGCGCGGGCAGCCCAAAGAAGCCCTGCGCCACGATAGGCTATTGATAAGCAATATAGCGTTTCAAACTGCTCTTCCGCATATTCATCTTTCATAAAGTAAATGGATGCTTTCCCGAGCCAGCGAATGGCCTCAATGGGTTCTTCCGCTTCGAGCCGCTGTTCTCCTCTGCGAAAGAGGATTTTTCCTGCCTTGCCCTCTTTAGCTCTTTGGCCCATGAACTCGGCAAGTTTCAAGACCAGAGCGTCAAATGCTTCACTTGTAGGAGCAAAGGGCTGCATCGCCTCAGTAACCTGATCAATCAACTCCGCAGGAAACTCTCCCAGCCCACGTGCCTGATCAATGATTTCAGACAAGCCGTTCCATACTGCGTCCAGAAGATCAGCGTCCTTACTGGCGGATGCAAAGGATAGCTCCAGCAATGACCTAGAGCCTTAGCGTAAAGTGCGTTGTTTGGCCGGGAAGTGTCTGTGCTTACTTCCTGGATTTTTGATCTTAACCGTTCACCTCTGGATTCCGTATCAAGTTCTTGGGCGGTTTCCCAACCTTGCGCTACACGTGCTGCTAGAACTGTGAATAGATTAGATAACTTTGATATGTCGTCTGCGTGATTTTCCGAGAAGGCTAGAGCTTCAATCTCTTCATAGTCCTCGTTGATTGCCTCAATCTCGTCAAACCACCAAATATCAGTCCAGACCCGCTCATATTTAGCATGCATCTCTTGACGTCTAGTTCCGTGCTTCTCGGCAAGTCTTATCGCCCGTTCAAATCGCCCAACTGTCTCAATTCTTGGCCTTTCGAGCATTCTCGACAACTGAGCTGCTTCGAGCGCATCCACAACCGATTGTGTGATCTCTCCACCGCTTTGCCCGCTTTTTGCAAGCCGTTCTTCAATAGTATTAAGTTCCTTATTTCGTTCATAATCGCGCGGTCCGACGACCAATTTAGATTCATCAAATTGACCTGCTTCGAGACACTCGTACGCCAGGTCCTTGTGGTCGTGCTCAAAGACGCGATCCAGAATCCATGACCTATCGTGGATCGTGACAGGCACTTCAAATTTCTTGCTGAGTTCGTCTTCAACTCTAAGCCGGTCTTTAGAACGCGCTGAGCGGCTGGTGACAAATATGATCCTGTCGTACTTCCTGCCTGTGCCGACCATGCCTTGGACATCGTTTCGAACCTTGGGTGCCCATCTTTCCTTCGCGCTGAACGCAAACCCCCATCGTTCTTTGCCTGCATTCGCCAAACCCTGGAACCAGCGATCAGATATCTCATCGGTGACAGGGTAGGTCTCCGTGTCAATTTTTCCGTCCCCGCCACCTTCTGGTCCAGTCTGTGGTCGAAGATTAGGGCAGATTTCTCGCTCGCAGAGCTTACGCGCAAAAACTTCGAAGTCTTGATGCTGGTTCCTTTGAGTGAGGCTGTCCAAATGGTGGCTAAGTTCGGACTGTGCCAGAATGTATGCCCCCTCTGTGGAGCTGTCCGAGAATAGATATGGTTTGTTTTGCCTCATTATTTCGGAGGGCGTTGGAAAACTTGTCATGTCTGTTGTCCGAGTTTCTGAAGAACCGGTTCGATTGCACTTGGTACTTGGCTCTTCGAATTCAGCCAATAGTATATCATTGGCGCATCGGACGCTAGATATTGTTCTGGTGTGCACTTCGCACCTTAACCAAACGTGCGCGCCAACAGGTTCTTCAGCAGTTGCGTCCACGGCTACCTATGGCCTGCTAACGGGGTCTTTTCCATGCTCCATTTTCATCAAAATAGAAGCATCGCTCGAAATCATAAGCATTCCACAGAAAGTCCATTTGTTCCGCCACTACTGCCTCGTAGTTTCCGTCATCGCGATATTCGGTGATTATCGAGTGTGGTAAATGCAACTCTTCGCGGTCATAGGGCGGTGGTGGATCGAGAACATACTCAGGCCCAATTCCCATCCTAACGCCATTCATTCCCAAAATAGATATACGTAAGAGAACGGGTGGCGAAGCCTCCAGCACCCGCAGGCCACCCATGTAAGACGATAGAGACTTAATAAACCGATCCGGCACTGCGATGGATGGCAAGAAGCGGCCGCCATCATGATCCGCTATCATGCTTGTGCTGGTTGCTTCCAAGGAACCATCCCTGAACATCTGTGTGTAGCCGTGGCAGATAATTCCGCCCCTAAAAACGTTGAAGCCATCAAGATTCACGCGCGTTGACCAGCCTTCCGCGCCCATGGGTCTGAATGCCGCATGGTGTTCCCGCATAGCCGAGATTTCGATCCGGCGTTTGGCACCGACATCTGGTAGTGGAACAAGGTGCATAACGGTCACGCCCTTTTCCAAGGGGATGGGCATCGGTGCGTCCCCCGCCTGGATGCGAAGAAGCCGCTCTTGAACAAATGCCTGTGCTTGTTCTTCGATGGTCCTTTGTTCACCGAAAAGACGGCGCAACTCATCCATCGTCAGTTCGTAAACGCCAGCGGAGTTGCGCGAATAGTAGCGATTTGAGTTGCGAAACATTACTCGGTGCGGGGGATTATAGCTGCGCGGCACGTGTATCAGGATCACGTCGCCGCCAGTGACTGCGATCCTTTTCATTCGCAAGCCAACAATCGAAGGTTCAACACCTGTCCGCGCTATGCTTTCAAGCCGAAGCAACTCGCTGTCCACGTCTATTCCTGATAGCGGGCTGAGCGCAGATGCAGTCCCATCCACTTCTTCAATCCCTATGACAAGATGTCCGCCAAGACAGTTTGCGAAGGAAGAAATATCCTTCAAAAGTTCCTTTTTATCGGCGTCTGAATTTCCGTATGTTTCCTTTTTGAAGTCGAGGTGCACGGATTCCGTCGCCGCCGCACCAATCAGCGCTTGAACGGTTTGAGCGTCAATATCATCGAAATTTTTTCCAAGCAGCATGAGTGCTCCCATTAATGTTCAAGCGCATGGGCAGCAGCCCAAGAACTGATTTGCCTTCGAGGCAGAGCATAGCTTGTCGAGGTGACGATTATCCAGACAGCACTAAGGACGTTTGGCATTAATCCACAGGAGATTTCAAACGCATCCCTTGGGTTCGGGCCGAATTTCATTCTCTAACTAGGGTTTGTGGCCGCACTCTCCGAAAAGACCAGGATTGGCTCCATGAAACATCCGGTAACCGCTTGACGAGGCTCATCGAATCCTGCACCCTTGATCTCGGCCTTCAGTGCATGCCGGTGTGTCCGCCACGCAAAGCTACGCAGCACTTTCCTTTGAACATGAAAGCTCCAGCCCAATTGTGGGATCTGGTTAGTAGCGGACACCTAGTCGGATCCCGTTATTGAAATGGATCATGACAATGAAAAGTGAAATCACCACACTCAAGACGCTCGCAAAACGGTATGCGCGGGCAAACCGCATTCCCCAACACGAAGCGCTCAACGCGATTGCCGCCGCGTTGGACTTTGCGCATTGGGGGCAACTGGCAACCAAAGCGAAGCAAGGTTGGCTGCCGAGCGTCGAGCAACTGGCGCAGGCCGAGGCGTTTGTCCTCCAATCCCATCCAGGCGCGGATGAACAAGAAAGGTTTATAGACAAGAGCTTTGCCCGTCCGGTCGATGAACCGGTCAGGCAAGGAAAGATCGGCGATTACAGCTATCGGGTCTTTGAATCCTTCGGTGACATCCGCATGGAAGGTGAAGGTTGGCGTATCCTTGTTGGCGAAGCGCAATTTTCCAAGCCAGTTGTCGAAATCGAAAAACCGCATGCCGACACCAGCCCTGTGCGCAAAGGCGAATTTCTGGACGCAGCATTGGTCATTGCGGATGAAGAAGCAGCCAAGGTGCGTGCAGGGATTTCGTCAGACTGGCCAAGACGATCCACAAAGCCCGATGCCGAAGGGGTCGTGGTTCATCCGCTGTTCGGGGAACGGTCAGCCGATTGGTATTGCCTTCATTGCGACGGCAAGATCACGGGTGCTCAGCTTGCAGAAAATCTTTGGCACTGTCCTGGCTGCGGCGCATCGCCCATCAACATCTCTTCTGCGCCAGCTTGGTTGGACGGTTCCGATGTGGAACCCCAGCCTGTTAAGAGCCCACCGTCACGGCAGCGGCCCGAACCCGAAGTCAAAGTGGTGGATTCAAGGCCGAAACTGACATTGGACGAAGACGGTATTTCATTGCTGTTGCGCGCCGCTTTGCTTGAAGATGCCGCGACCCCCGCAGAGCGGATCGGAGCTCAGCTCGCCGAGATTTTTGTCGATGACGACGGCGATGCCTGCATTGTTCTGGATGAAGACCTATGGCCTGACTCCAAGGAACCCGACGCGGCAATCGCCGTTGCTGAATTGCTCGGTGTGGAGCTGGAACTGAATGCAACCTGCATGACCTTTCCCTTTGCGTGGCCAGGCTTGGGGCATGCGACAACCAGCACGCGGGACTATGTTCAGATGTTGTTAGACGCTTACGATGAGCACGGTGTCATTCAACGCGAACGTGACTGATCCTGGAGTTTGGTGAGCGCTTCATTAAGCGTCTCGCACTCTGTCTCTTTCAGGATTTCATCCTCATAGGCGGGCGACAGCGCGGTAGAAATACCGTGCTGTTTTGCTGCGATCAGGTAGCTGATGCCGTCGTGACCACGCTTAGCATCGGAAACACTCGCGATCGCGAGTTCGGCAAGGCGTGTCGCCGTCAAAGGGGTGATAGTCGCGGCAATCTGCGTATAGAGAACAACGTCCAGCCCTGTGAAGTTGGTTAAGCGCTCGACCACAACAGTCTTGTCTGTCACAGGGTCAGGACGCGTATAGGTTCGCGTCATATCACCAACCTTTCCGATTTCACGGCGATAGAGGATATCGGCGGCCTCGGATTCAGAAGCGTCCATAACGAAGACCTGGCCTCTGACGTGGGCGCCGCCAGTTGTGACAGGAACGAGGGTCGGTGCGCCGCCACGACCATTGCTGCTACGCGCAAATTCGATGTGAAAGGGAGTCATGACGTCATGGATGGTGTCGGTCCGAGTGCGCTCAATCTCTGCTCTGGGGTCGGAAATCAAAGAGCCGTAGGCCAGTATGCCGATTGTTGGCTTATCCATTGTTTTTTCTGCCATTTCTAAATCTGTGTTCGTTACTTCAATCCACAGCCATTAGATCAGATTTTCCTCTACGTTTTCAACATTGAAGCTGCGCCCGTCTCCGTTAGACTTCGACGGGGCGGGCTGTCGTGAACTTTGGTTACAGATCGCCTTGCCCATCCGGTTTGGTACGTTTTCGTGAACGTCGAGGTTGCTCGAAAATCGGTGGACAAAGACGCATCAACATAGTGCCGTTTGCTTAGCCTCGACTACGATTACGCATAGGAGGAGAATCTTTGATTGACATCGATGAAATGCGAGACGCGCACAGAAAAATGCACGGTTTATCAAAAATTGATGGCGTTTACACTTTTTACCATGACGAAACGAACAATATCAAAAAGCTCCGTCTTGACGCGCACGGCTTAAACGTCGCGGAACCAGTTGCCTTTGTTTTAGGTGGAGTGGTCCACGAAGGCGCGCCACGCGCACTTGATATTCAGGCATTACGCGACGCGATGCGAATCCAAAAGAGCGCGGACGAAATAAAGCTCAAGCATGTTGCCAAAGGCGAGTTTCTGGACTTGCTCAAGTCCGATAAGCTGACCACGTTCCTACGATGGATATCCGATAGTGGTTTAGTGTTCCACTATCATGCGCTCGACCCGCTCTACTGGTCGCTCGTCGATATCATGGACTCGATCCTTTACAGGTTAGGCGAACCGCGATTGATCGAAATCCACGCGGTGCTGAAAGCCGACTTAGCCGCGCTGCTCAGGGCTAACCTGCGAGACACCACAAACATATTTTATCGCTATGGTTATCCAGACCTCGCGCCGGAAAACCGAAAACCTTTTCTCGATGACCTTCTCAGGTTGCTGGAGAAAAGCGAAGGTGTTTTGCCCGAATTTAACGCAAACATGCTCAAAGGCATGCTGCAAGCTGGACGCAATCTTCCAAGCCTCGACTTCATCGAAGGATTTACGCCTCATCTTCTGATCGAAAGCTTCGACATCTTCTACCTGACCCGAATCGCACTCTTCAAATATTCCAGCCACATCCTCGACATGGAAGATTCCATTCGGGACCAAATTCAAGGAATGAAGCTTTCATCGAGCGGAGTTCCAGTGACGCACTACAGGTTTGCTGACTCCAAGTCGGAGCCTGGGATACAGATTTCCGATATCGTGGTTGGTCTCATTGGCAAAATGCACAGTTATTTGGTGCAGACATCCTGCGAAGAGGTCGCTGAAGCCAGAGCCTCATTGAGCGGTGCAAGCCTGACAAATGCGGAGCTGTTACGAGATTTGATCGACGCCGCGCACGAAGCCAATATTGCATTCCTCAATCATGTTTCGAGCGTGAGAGACATCGACAAGATGAACCTGTTCCTGCGGAATAGCGGAAGTGTCTACGAAGAGTGAGTTTCTGAAACAGTGATTTTAGCGCGTGCGGTAACACCGCACCGGGCTGTCGTGAACCGAGCCAACCTGCGGCGGTCTCGGCCATGCGGCTTCCATCCCTCGCGCATCTTTGGCCAGCCCTGACGGGCTGACGTTCTTTCTTCTGTTTGGGGCCTGCGGCCCCGTCCTCCGTCAAGACCAAGCCCTTCACATTAGTTGCGGGCGCAGCCAGCGGTCTCCCCGTCCTTCCGCTCTTCGTTTGTGCAGGGCGGGTGATCCCCCTCCGCTGTCTGCGGTCCTGACGGTCTCCCCCCGCTCATTGGCGCGGGCCTAGTCCGGTTGCATGTGCAACCGGCTTTTCAAGAGGAGGAAAAGGCCAATGAAACAAGACATTTATCAAAAAGTAACAGACAAGATCATTGCTGATCTGGAACAAGGTGAATTGACATGGCTCAAACCGTGGTCAGCCGGAAACATGGACGGGCGGATCGTCAAACCCCTGCGCCATAACGGTATGGCCTATAGCGGCATCAACGTGCTGATGCTTTGGGGCGCGGCGATGGAGGGCGGTTATCTTTCGCCGTTCTGGATGACCTACCGCCAAGCCCGTGAATTCGGGGCGCATGTCAGAAAAGGCGAGCGCGGCAATCTGGTTGTCTATGCCAACACCATCACCAAAACCGAAGAGCAGGACGACGGCACGGAAGAGGAACGGAAAATCCCGTTCATGAAGGGCTATAGCGTGTTCAACGTGGAGCAGATCGACGGACTGCCAGAGCATTTCTATGTGAAGCCCGAACCCGTCATTGATCCTGCCGAGCGGATCGATCACGCGGAATCCTTCTTTGCGGCCACGGGTGCAGATATTCGCTTTGGCGGGAATTCAGCCCATTACAGCGGCGGCAGCGATCATGTGCAAATGCCGTGTTTCGAGAGCTTCCGCAGCCCTGAAAGGTACTATGCGACCTTGGCGCATGAACTGACCCACTGGACGAAGCACAAGAGCCGCCTTGACCGTGATTTCGGGCGCAAGAAATGGGGCGATGAAGGTTACGCCCGTGAAGAATTGGTTGCCGAGCTAGGCGCGGCCTTCCTCTGTGCCGATCTGGACCTGACACCCGAAGCCGGAACGGATCACGCGGCCTATATCCAGAGCTGGCTCAAAGTCTTGAAGAACGACAAGCGGGCAATCTTTAGCGCCGCAGCGCACGCACAGCGGGCAGCGGATTACCTGCACAGCTTCCAAGAGCAAGAAACCGAGCAGGAGGAAGGAGTCGCCGCGTAAGCGGCGGCTCTGCCACCCCATCAATTTTCAACGAAAGGATTAGAACCATGAACATTGAAGAAACCAACAACATCATCGATTTTCGCTGTGAACTCCACGCAATAAAACAGAGCTTTGGCCAGCGGTACTATGTCGAACCCCAAGCAACAAAAGCAGCGGCGAGACTATGGGGCGCAGAATGCAATGAACACGGGGTTCTGAGCCGTGTCAGCGAAAAGATAAGAGTGGAACACAAACGGTTTTCGGCCACGATCCGGCTATACGAAACCCAGAAAGGCTTTTGGTTGGTATCCGTCAGCTACAGCACACCGGAATCCGGATTTTCTTTCCCTGCTACAGTTTGGACCGAACAGGCTTTCAATGATCCGCTTGCAGCTCGCAAACATGCCATCAAAAGCCTATTACCACACTGCCAAAATAGAATAGACCGCCTCGGCCCAAATGCCGATCTTGTTGCATTCCAGCGGAAACTAGAAGCCGAATTAACGCCGCAACTCGCGCTGTTTTAGGGTGCAAAATTTTCGGCTGGCCATTCGGCCAGCCGCGTTGACTTCTCGCAAGGCGGGCGCAAACTTGGTTTGAGGAGCGTACGTTATCATCAGTATGGTTGAGTAAATATTGCAAACATCAAACTTGCTGTGGGTTTGAACTTCATGTAATATACTCAATATGAGTGAGCAAAGATCGTCACATCTAAACCGACTAGAGAAGGACCTGCCCGAAGGGTTGGTGGTCGATGCTGCATGGCTTGAGAAGCGCGGCATCGCCAGCAACCTACGCTCATACTACGTCAAAAACGGATGGTTGGAGCAGGCCGCGCGCGGCGTCTACCGCCGTCCGCGCGGCTCGCTCAATTGGCAGCAGGTCGTGATATCACTCCAAACCTTGCTCGCAGCGCCACTCGTTGTTGGAGGCCGAACAGCGTTGGAGCTTCAAGGTTTCGCCCACTATCTCGTGCATGAAACCAAAACGATCCATCTGCACGGCCCCGACAAGCCGCCAAGCTGGCTCAACAAGCTGAACCTTCCGCAACGCTTTGTCTATCACAACAGCGAAACCCTGTTTCGGAACGAACCGATCACCCTCGGACTTGGAAGCCTCGCATGGGACATCGCCAAAGGAACGGGGCGCGATCTGGAACGTCTTCAGGGCGGAAGCCTCGATGCATTGGCATGGGGGCAATGGGATTGGCCGCTGACCCTTTCGAGACCAGAGCGGGCTTATCTCGAAATGCTCGACGAGTTGCCAAGCCGCGAGAGCTTCCATCAGGCCGACATGTTCATGCAGGGGGCCGCAAACTTTAGCCCGCGCCGCCTGCAAAAGCTTCTGACCGACTGCGCTAGCATCAAGGTCAAGCGCCTGTTCTTCTACTTTGCCGACCGTCACAATCATGCATGGCGCAAGCGGCTCGACAAAGACGCTGTTGATCTTGGCAAGGGCAAGCGGATGCTCGTGAAAGGCGGGCGGCTCGATCCTGTCTATCTGATCACCGTTCCGGAGGACCTCGATGGCCTTTCGTGAACACTATGAACGTCAAGTCCGCTTGCTGATGCGCCTTCTGCCCATTACCGCGCGTGAGGACTGCTTTGCGCTCAAAGGCGGCACAGCAATCAACCTGTTTGTCCGCAATCTACCGCGCCTGTCGGTTGATATCGACCTGATGTATCTGCCCATGCACGCAAGGCCGGAGGCGCTTGCCGAAATTGACGCGGCAATGAAGCGGATCGAGGCCGCCATACTCGCCGAAATCCCAGGTTCGCGAACGACACAGAGTATCAACGAAGGCACTGTGTTGCGTTTGGTGGTTTCGGCGGAACGCACGCAGGTCAAGATTGAAGTCTCACCAGTGCTACGCGGTGTTGTCAAAGAACCAAGCGCCCAACCCGTGATCGAGGCCGTCGAAGACGCTTTCGGGTATGCGGAAATCGCCGTTGTGTCCTTCGAAGACCTTTATGCGGGCAAGCTCGTCGCCGCCCTAGACCGCCAGCATCCGCGAGACTTATTCGACGTTCGCGATCTGCTTGCCAATGAAGGGCTGACCGACGCGCTGCGCGAAGCTTTCCTTGTTTATCTTCTCAGCCACAACCGCCCTATGGGAGAGGTGCTGTCTGGCCGCGTCAAAGACCTTGCCGATGAATTCAGGGACGGCTTCGACGGCATGACCGAAACTGCCGTTGCCATCGAAGACCTCATTCAGACACAGCAAAACTTGATCGCTGATCTGATCGGCAACATGCCAGATAAACATCGAGACTTTCTGATCGGATTTGAGCGCGGGGAGCCGGACTGGTCATTGATCGGAACCCCGCACGCCAGCGATCTACCCGCCGTCAAATGGCGGCAGCGAAATCTCGATTCCCTGCCACCGGAGCGCCGCGCCGAGCTGGTCGCATTGCTTGAGGATTCACTTGGCCACGCGGGATAATTTTGCGCAGTGTCAAATGCGGCGGATGCACTGTTGCCGTGGTTGCCCAAGCAAGCTGCGGATATTCTCAAGCGTTGCCCGAATACGGCGGTGGTCTGGCGTATGCGGTTCGGTTTCAGAAAGCAGAAGCGTGAATAGTTGAAACAGCTCGCCAAGCTCCTGATCCGACAGGCTTCGCAATTCGTGCATTGTGATAAACGTGATCATGCGATCCTCCTTTTCCGTTTCGAACCGGACCATCCGGCTCTTCTCGGAATCGGGAGGCGCAGAAAGCGGCCTTATCGGACACCCTCGGGCGCAACATCGTGGAGCAGGCATTCATCGCCTTGTCCGTTTGCACGGGCCTTTCTGCCAGAACTGATGACTTGAAGAACTGTGGCCGGACGACAGCGGAAAGAGCGGCACGGTCTAAGTTGTCACGGATAAACGCTTTGGTGACAGCTTAATCCGGTTTGGAAGGATGGGCCGGTGTTAGGCGCGAAACGGCGGGATCATCCGTCACGATGTAGCGCGTCGGCCCTTCGGCCACATCCCGATCCATGAGATAACGCCAAACTTCGTACCATTCGTCACAGGTTGCGGCGTCATGCGCGTGGTCTGTGTGATCTTCGGCCAACGCAACCGCCGAAACTTCCCCGCCGATCTTCTCGACTTCCCGATCAAGGGCACATGCCAGTTCGTGAATCCGGCGGGGTACAAGTAACGTGAATAACGCGTTGCTCATTGAAATCTCCTATCGTCTTGGGCGGTGCGGCCTATCACGGTCGCGGCCCCGCCCACGGTCTTCGTCTCGCGATGGCTCGGCCTCGCGCTGCGCATCAAGCGCTTGGTAACGGGCGATATCGGCCCGCAAATCCAGAAGCTCTTGTTGCTCCTGCTGGCGGTGCTCCCTGATCTCGAATTGCAGCACACGCCGGTCTTCAAGCTGGCGCAGGATCAAACTATCCGTCTCACCTTGATCGCGACGATGCGCGTCCCAGGCTTCGCGCTCGTTCTGGCGTTTGATTTCCGCATAGCGCCCCGTGATCCGATGCCAGATGCCTTTCATGCCGCGCGGTAAGCGGGCCGCACGGGCATTGGTTTCGGCAATCCAGCGTTTGTCTTGCGCGACCTTAAGCGCCTTTCGCTCTTCCCTGTGCCGACCGGCCATTTCGCTGCGCCGGAACTCAAGGCTTGCCGAGCGCCGCCGCGCATCGGCTTCCATGTCTTTCACAAAGCGGGATAGTGCCCCCGTCATGTGCTGCCCGATACGGGTTTTGACCTCATCGACGGACGGCAAATCTTTCGGATCGCCAAGGCGTTCCTTCACATCCTTGGCGCGGACGCCAGACCATTTGGCAAGCGAGTAGATTTCGCCGCGATAATCAACGGCGACAAAGCCGCGCCGATCACCCCGCGCCAGCCAGAAGCCGCGTTCCTGCAATGCATTTTGCAGCGCAGCCTTTGAATCCGCCGAGTCCCAACAGGCTTTGAATAGTGCCTTAAGCTCACGCGGATCAAGCTTGACCCGCTTGGCTTGCTGCCATTCGGCGCGGTTGAAGCTGAGCGGATCGCGTAGCGTCCAATGCTGCAAGCCTTTCGGCATGTCCCAGCCATGCTCAAGGTAGAGCTGCCGCGATTGCTCGGCGAGCTTGCGCTTGTAGAACGGCAGGTTGATCGCGGTCATCGACTCCGCATCAATCCGCGACCAGACACAATGGGCGTGCCGCCGTCCTTCCTTTTCATGAAAAACAATCGCGCGGGGCTGACCTTCAAGGCCGAGCTTTTTCTCGATCTCCGCAGCCGCTGCCTCGAAGTCCTCAATCCTGGCCTCGACCATATCGGGCGGATTGAGGCTCAGCGAAAATAGGTACTGACGACAGCGTGTACCTTTGCTGATCGCCTCGACCTCGCGCAATGCGGTGGTCAGATCGTCAGAAGCAAAGCCACGCAACTCATGTATCGTCACATGCTCGTTCTCATCTGTGCGAAGGAGGTGCTGCGCAAGCTTGGCAGCACCTCCCCGCTGATTACCCTTGAGGATCATGGCGTCAGGCTTGGCCCTGTTTTGGAGCCTGATCCCGATGAGCGGACGCCAAGCGCCAGCAGCAAATCCTGCCGCATGGCTTTGACATCATCGCAAGCCTGCTTGATCGCGTCCTCGGTCTCCTGTGTGACAGGCAGCGAACCGGTATTCACGGCCTTGGCAAGCTGGTTCAGATTGTTGGATATCCGCGATTGGCCGAGTGCTCCTAGCACACGTCCAAGCGCCACATGATCTTTTACCGGAGACTTGCCACGCGTCTTGCGCGGGGTCTCCTTGTCGCGGAACAGCCTTTGCCTGATATACGCGCCCACCGGTATGCCAGCAGCCTCGTTTTCAAGCTGCGCCCGCTCTTCAAAGCTCAGCCGCAGCGAAAACGGCACTGGAAAGGTAGGTTCGCGCTCTTTCTTGGATTCGGAGTCATTTAAGTTGTTGATATCATTGTCTGGATACTTCATCGACGCACCTCCGACCGTTAAGGTCAAGTTGCGTGAGATGGGTTTCCCATTCTTCGAGAACCTCGAACAGATAGTTCGAACTTTCTCTCGTTAGGCGCACCATTTCACATCTTGATCCTCTGGCATGCACATTGCCGCAACTGACAAGCACGTGCGCTTCGGACACGGTTGTGGCTTCTGAACGGGCAACACTCTGCTGCCCACTTGCATTGCCATTCCACGGCCCGTAACACAGCCCTGTTCAGGGATGCGAGCTATGCCTCTGCTGTGATGCACTTTTCCCGTGACTCTGAATGTACAGGCCATTGTTGCGGGATGCGTTGATGAGACTAGTCATATCCACGATGAAAGATGAAGGCCCCTTCATTCTTGAGTGGATTGCCTATTACCAATCGATCGGTTTCACGCACTTCATCGTAAACTCGAATGACTGCTCGGATGGCACGGATGCGATCCTCAAGCGGTGTGAAGAGCTTGGTTTCCTTGCGCATATCGATAATCCCGGGCCGTGGAAACATGGGCCGCAAGCGTCGGCTTATGCCAACGCAATGAAACATCCCTGGTCGTCCGAGGCCGAGTGGATTCTGGTGTGTGACGTCGATGAATTCTTCGATATCCGCGTCGGCGAAGGCACGCTGGATGACCTTTTCCGAACGTTGCCACACGCAGATGGTTTTGCGGCGCTTTGGCAGATGTTTGGGCACAACGGTATTGTCGAGTTCGAAGACAAATTCGTTATTGAGCAGTTCACGCGTGCCGGCGAGATGGGCATGGTCATGCCGCAGAATTTGCGCGCGTTCAAATCGCTGATCCGCAACAACGGCTCTTATCGTTTGATCAACACACATCGACCGCGCGGACCGATCAAGGGTAAAGTTGAAAACTTCGCTTGGGTGGATGGGGATGGCGACCCGCTGCCACCTGCAATGCGTCGGCGTGGCTGGGCGTTTACGACAACTGGTGCGGCCTTTGGGACTGCGTTGTTTCGTATGAACCACTATGCCGTCAGGTCCATCGAAAGCTATCTGATGAAGCGGCTTCGCGGGGATGTGAACACAACGGCGTTTCATCCCAAGATGGAGGCGACCGGGCAGGCCTATTGGCATATGCATTGCTTCAATGATGTCGAGGAACAGTCAGTCCTGTCCAAGCTTGATCGTATGCGTCGCGCACATGAACGCCTGTGTCAGGATGAGGTTCTGTCAAACCTTCACAAACAGGCTGTTGAGTTTCATAAGTCCCGGATCGCCACGGTTCGCCAAACCGACGCCGCCAAGAGTTTCATTCGTCGGTATCAGAATTTCCGCAGCGGCCAGAACTTGAAAGCCCTGGATTTGGGGGTCCTGGAAGAAGCCAACGCATCGTTTGATGTGGAAATGTACAAAGACCCCGAGGTCAGTTTCGCACAGGTCGCGAAATGGAACCGGATCGGGCAAATGGCGATGATCTCGAACAACAAGACGCTGAATTACCCGTGGTTTGTTCGGCTTGATGCCTTGGACACGCCTTTGGATTATGAACAGGCAAAGGCCGAACACGCCAAGATCACTGACCCGAAACAGGTCGATCTGCCGTTTGATCCCAGAGACCCCAGTTTTTTGCCGCCATCCCCTAAGGAAGTTGAAAGAACGGCAAAGCAACGAAAGAAGTTCCTGAAATCGATCAGCGGAAAGAAGTCCTGGGTCCTGATCGGGCAGGTTGAACCGGAAATCGTCCAGGAAATACTGGATTTGGGGACTGTGGCGCAATTGACCGTAATTGCACCTTGGGGTTTGTCCTGGAACGGGTTCGCCTGCCCGGACACCACCCAAGATGAGGAATTGCAGGCACTTGACCGCGCGTTCTTTGCGTTTCTCGAGTATTTCCGCGAGCCCATTCTGACGGGAAAACTGCGTGTGTACAGGGCGATGCCTGCCTTGATGTTGAAACTGTTCAAAGATCAAAGCGTCGGTGTGGCGATCATTCGCGGTGTCCGGGCCGAACGTGTTATGCTGCAATTGCTGAGACGGATAGACAGGGTGCTTGCGCCGGGCGGCAGCATCGCCTTCACGTCATACAGGCGTGGCAAAGGTTCTTATTCGGGTATGTCTGCAGCGATCAACAGGTTCCTGGCGGGCAATGCCAGCACCTATAGAATAACCAGCTTAGAGCCACCGTGGCTTGGGATCGACAAATTGCCACCGCTTGACAAAGAATAACCCAAGCTTCTGGCTCTTGCGCTGTTGGCGTGGTAGCGATCTAGAAAAGAACAAAGAGGGGTGGTCGCATCGTTTTGATGCCTGCTTCGAAAACAGAACGAGGTTGAGATGGCAAACGAACCCCAGATCATTGGTGCTGCGCCGGGGCGTAAGGAAAAGCCGCAGGCCGACAAGGCAACCAAACGCAAGAACACCAAGGATGCAATCCGCCGCACGTTTCTGTCACGCCTTCCAAAAGGAGGCGTCGCAGTTGAAATTGGTGTCTGGCAAGGAGAGTTCTCGCCAACCATTCTCAAACTGCTTGAACCCAGTCAGCTGTTTCTGATCGATCCGTGGAAGCATATTGGGGAAGAGTCGCACACGACCGCATTTGTTGGCCGCACCGAAGACGAAAAGATGGAGGCCATCTTTCAGAAAGTGGTCAAGTCGTTCGAAAAAGAGATTGAAGAGGGCAAGGTCGGTATCATTCGCGATTTCTCGGTGCCTGCACTTGAACTGTTCGATGACGAAAGCATCTCGTTTGCCTATGTCGATGGGGACCATTCTTACGAAGGCGTGACTGCCGATCTGGCTGCACTGTTTCCCAAGATCAAACCTGGCGGGATCATGGCCTTTGATGACTACCACCGTCGGGGCTGGTGGGGTGATGGCGTTATCCGGGCGGTGAACGAGTTTCTTGGCAAGCACCCACGCGCGTTGCGCATCCGGGCAATTGCCGGTGCTCAGATTGCCATAGAAAAGATTGTTCCGCAGGACGACAGCAAAGGGCAGGCCAGTTAAGCGGCGGGATTGAGTGGCAGCGATGGTTAAGCCTGAAAAAATCCTCATCACCGCGATGAAGAACGAGGGGCCTTATATTCTGGAATGGGTCGCCCATCACAAGGTTTTGGGGTTCGACCGGATCATTGTTTACACAAATGACTGTACGGACGGTACAAACCAAATACTTCGCCGATTGCAGGACTTGGGACATGTCGAGTTTCACAAAAATCGCGTTGGAACAGGTGGGATTCACCGGTCCGCTCTCAGACAGGCGCGCCGTCTTCCGGTCGTAAAAGAGGCCAAGTGGATCTACGTGGGCGATGCGGATGAGTTTCTGAACATTCACGTCGGCAACAACAAGCTGGACGATCTGATCGAAGCGACACCGGGTGTCGATGTCATCTCGATCCCGTGGAAGATTTTTTCCAACAGCGGTCGGCATGTGATGCGGGATGCACCCGTGACGCAGCAATTTTTCGACGGTGAGTTGGACTATGAACAGGGCGGGGCAGGGCGTCGTTTTGTGAAATCCATGTTCCGGCAAGGTGAAGTTTATTTACGCTATGGGCTTCACAACCCTCATCCCCGGGCCGAGTATCAGGCGGCGGTTTTCCGTTCTGTGCCCGGAGGGCATGCCAAAGAACCCGCGCCTTTTGGCAACCATGTCTCGCCACCCTTTGGCTTTGAAATCGCGCAAATAAACCACTATGCGGTTCGGTCTACTCAAGCTTACCTGGCTAAACGCAGCCGGGGCAGGGCCAACCACTCATCTCAGACACTTGGTACGGATTACTGGGATCGCTGGAACCGCGGCGGTGCAACGGATGAAACGATCCTGCGATACAAGGATGAGGTTGACGCTGTGTTGGAGGAGTTTCGAGCAGATGACCGGCTTAAACGGTTGCACAGAAAATCTTTCCGCTGGCACAAGGCGCTGATAAACGATCTTCTGAAACAGCCGGATTACAACGAATTGTACCAAAAACTGCTGGCAAAACCGGCGGTGGAGTTCGTCAAAAAAGACCGCATTGTGCGGGAGCGGCTTTCAGCAGAGCCCACCCCTGCGTCCGGCGAACTGCGGCCAGAGTCCTAACAGATCACCCCTCGGAGAACAAAACTATGGCTGCGGATCGCTCTCTTCCGACGATTGGGATGCTCTGGATGGAAGGCCGCCTGAGTTTTCTGGAACAGATGTGCATGTTGTCCTTCATCGAGCAGGGCCACAGGTTGGTTTTGTTTCACTATGGGCAGGTCGAAAACGTACCGTCTGGCGTTGAATTGGTATCGGCCAACGAAGTGCATGAGCCGAAAGAGTTCATCATGAACAATCAGTTCAAAACGCCGGTTCCGCAATCTGACATCTTCAGATTGCAGTTGATGAAAAAGACGGATTTCCTCTGGTGCGATACGGATGTGGTGGCGTTGTCTCCGATCCCCAGGGCCGATCACATCTTTGGTTACTTCAACAGGGACACGATCTGTAATGCCGTGATGCGGCTGCCCTCAGATAGTCCGGCACTGGACGCGTATGTAGAGTACAGCGAGGATCCTTACCCGATCCGCCCGTGGGTCGAAGGCGATGAACGCGCAGAGCTTGAGCGGATGAAGCGCGCCGGCGAGTTGCCGCACGCTTCGGATCAAGAGCACAGCGTTTACGGACCGGGTGTCATGACATGGTATCTGCGCCAACATGACGAGTTGAAACATGCCAGCCCAATCCCGGTGTTTTATCCGTTGCCGTTTCGTCAGGCGGGACAAGCCAACGATATTCACGTCCGAGAGTTCAGAGAGGCATACATCAAGGATGACACCCTTGCGGTGCATCTGTGGGGTCGCCGGATGCGCTGGTGGATCGCAAATGGTATCAAGCGGCATTCTTTCCTGGACAGACGTTTGCGGAACCTGGGTATCCGCGCAAGTGATGCGCCACTGCCGCGCCATGGCAGAAAAGGGCCCAAGCCGATCGAGTTTCCGGCCGTCCTTCCTGCGTTGCGGACAACAACAGACGACATCCAAAAAGCCACAGGCGGCGCAATGTCTACGGCCCTGCTGTCAGACAGGGAAGACTATTTGAAAGTCGCGCAGGCAGAGCTGGACAGGATCCAGGCCGACAATCTCTATGGTGTGAACGATCCGCCCCCTCCGGGCCGTCTGCGCGGCTGGGATCATTACGGCAGTGAGGCTGCGCGGCTGAATGCACTTGCCTTGTCGCTGTTCAACTATGCCGAAAGCCACCGTCGTCTGCCTGATCTTCTTGCACCGAAAACCTTCTCGGAAAAGCTGTTGGTGATGAAGCTGTTTGGCTTTGTTCCCGACGCGATTGTTGCAGAACAAGACAAAGCTGTGGAACAGGTGCCAGACGGTCTGACCGTGCCAAGGCGTGTATGGCATTCACACATACCGGCCCTGCCTGAAGCGCTTTCCGGTGAGTCCGGAGAATACAGCCTGAAAGGCTCGGCCAGCGTAACGCACAGGATTGGTGTGTCGCTTCCGCTGGACGAAGCAGAGCGCGACGCGGCAAACAAACAGATGGCCGCATGGCACAAAACCAAAACGCCGGAAGGGTTCTGGACCGGGGACTGGTGGCGCGTTACCCGGCAGCCCAACTATTGTCTTGAAGAAGACCTGACAGCCGGTGAACCAACAGTCACCGACTGGCAGTTCTGGGTGATCGCAGGGCGTGTTCATTTGGTGCAGGTTGACCGCGACCGGGGGCGCGGGCGCATTCAGATGCTGCACGACCGAGACTACGCATACCTTGCTGATGAGTTGTTTTTCCCAACCAGTTCGGACTCAGAGCCGCAGCCCGCGCAATTCGACGAGATGGTTCGGATCGCAGAAACTCTGGCGCAGGACGTCGAATTTGCCAGGGTCGATTTGAGCTTGGTGGGCGAAAGGATCTGCCTGCGCGAGGTCACTCTGTCCCCGATTGCCGGAAAACAGAAGATACGCTCAGATGCGTTGGATCAGCGGCTGGGTGCGGCGTGGGTTGGTACGGCATTGTTTCCGAACGAAATGTAAGCCGCATGCCAAAATTGGTGCGCGCTCAAGGTGTTCGCCCTTTCTTACTCGACCACAATCTCCTGACGCAGCTTTCCGGTCGTTTTGTCAAAGATCAAAACACGGTTGTCATCCGTGACAACCGCATACCAGTTGGAGCCAATGGTCAGCGCCTGGGCCTTCGCACCGTCCGGCAGCTCGATCTGATCCGGAAGGGTGGGGGTGCGGTCCGATAGGCGGATGACAATCAGGGCGAATGTCACTAGAACCCCGCCAATCATCACCGCGGTCAACAACATGACCATCCGCCGCAGCAATCGCAGCTGCGGTGTTTCCTGCGGTTCTTGGGGTTCGGAAGGGACAGTCATGGGCACCCGCCAGATTGAGTTTCAGATCGCGGCTGATCCGCCGCCACGCCTTGATAAGGCGCTTTCAAGGGATGTGCCAGATGGTGAAAACTTGTCGCGCACCCGGCTTGCGCGCCTGATCGAAGAGGGTGCGGTTCAGGTCAACGGAAGTGAGGCGTGTGACCCCAAGGCAAAAGTTGCGGAAGGGGCACAGGTTACCATTGTCGTGGCCGAGGCCGAAGACAGCCATATTGGCCCCGAAGACATCCCGCTTGAGGTTGTCTTTGAAGATGCGGATGTGATCGTCGTGAACAAGCCCGCAGGCATGGTCGTGCATCCCGCGCCGGGTTCGCCCAGCGGTACTCTGGTAAACGCGTTGCTGCACCATTGCGGGGATGATCTGTCAGGTGTTGGCGGGGTCAAGCGACCGGGCATCGTGCATCGCATCGACAAGGAAACCAGCGGTCTTTTGGTGGTGGCCAAATCAGATGCAGCGCATCACGGTTTGGCTGCGCAGTTTGCCGATCACAGCGTCGAGCGGTATTACCGCGCCGTGTGCTACGGGGTGCCGGACGCCAACGACCCTCGTTTGCGCGGTGTCAAAGGGGTCAGTTTCGAGCCCGGCAACATCATGCGCGTGACAACGCAGCTTGCGCGCCACAAGACCGACCGTCAGAGGCAGGCTGTTTTGTTCCATGGGGGTCGCCACGCTGTAACGCGTGCGCGGGTTGTTGAAAGCTTCGGAAAACCTGTGGGGCTGGCTCTGATCGAATGCTGGCTGGAAACCGGGCGCACCCATCAGATTCGGGTCCATATGGCCCATGCAGGGCATGGGCTGGTCGGAGACCCGGTTTACGGCGGCAAGCGCAAGCTGTCTGCCAAGGCATTTTCGGTTTCGACTGCCGAATCTGTCCGCGATTTCCCACGTCAGGCCCTTCATGCAGCCGTTTTGGGGTTTGAGCATCCCGTGACGGGTGAAAACCTTCGGTTCGAGGCTGATCTGCCGCAGGACATGGAATCTCTGATTGCAGGGCTGCGCGCACCAGTGTCACAATAAGCAAAGTCTTGTGAGTAAGAGTTTCTTATCTTCCCTTAACAGAAGTTTAATTTCAGACTGATAACAGCACCTCTTGAATAGGCAGGGTTCCTTACCCATATCCTATGTTAAAGACTTAAACATTTGTCGGAGGGACATCATAATGGCAAATTACGCAAATCTCCCCGCACCGACGCCCGAGGGCGGCCTGAATCGCTATATGCAGGAAATTCGCAAGTTTCCCCTGCTGGAGCCGGAAGAAGAATACATGCTGGCCAAGCGCTGGGTCGAAGAGCAGGACACTGAAGCCGCGCATAAAATGGTGACATCTCACCTGCGTCTGGCGGCCAAGATCGCCATGGGCTATCGCGGCTACGGACTGCCGCAGGCCGAAGTGATTTCCGAGGCGAATGTCGGCCTGATGCAGGCGGTGAAACGGTTTGACCCTGAAAAAGGCTTCCGTCTGGCAACCTACGCCATGTGGTGGATCCGCGCCTCGATCCAGGAATATATCCTGCGGTCGTGGTCATTGGTGAAGCTGGGTACAACCTCGGCTCAGAAAAAGCTGTTCTTCAACCTGCGCAAGGCCAAGGCCCGTATCGGCGCGTTGGAGGAAGGCGACCTGCGTCCTGAAAACGTCAAACAGATCGCCAATGATCTGGGTGTGACCGAAGAAGAAGTCATCAGCATGAACCGCCGTATGTCCGGTGGGGATGCCTCGCTGAACGCGACCGTGGGGTCCGAAGGTGAAGGCACGATGCAATGGCAGGATTGGCTGGAAGATGAAGATGCCGATCAGGCGGGCGACTATGAAGCGCGCGACGAACTGGAAGCACGCCGTGAGTTGCTGACCGCTGCTCTGGATGTGCTGAACGATCGGGAAAAGGACATCCTGACTCAGCGCCGGTTGATGGATCAGCCGGTGACTCTGGAAGAGTTGAGCACGCAGTATAACGTCAGCCGCGAACGTATTCGTCAGATCGAAGTGCGCGCGTTTGAGAAACTGCAAAAGAAGATGCGGGACCTTGCCCGCGAAAAAGGCATGCTGGCAACCAGCTGACCGTTATACCAGCCCGCAATCTCTGCGGGCTGGTTTCGTTTTACCCCTTTGAAAATTCGTTATGGACCGTTGATCTATGTGACCGGATCGACCCGTGAATTGACTCGCGAACGTCAAAAGCGGCAGAGAGGTCATACAGAAACGGATGGAGAGTGCGATGCAAAAGCCCGTTCAGTTTGGCGTCTTGGGGGCCGCGAAATTCGCGCGGGAGCATATGGCTCCGGCAATACACGCGGCCAATGGTGCTCGTTTGGCTGCATTGGCAACATCTGACGTAGCAAAGGCAGATTCATTTCTGTCCTTTTGCCCGGACCTCAGGGTGTTGGACAGTTACGAGGCTTTGCTGTCAGATCCCGGTATCGACGCGGTCTATATCCCCTTGCCGAACCACATGCATGTCGAGTGGAGTCTAAGGGCAATGGACGCCGGTAAACATGTACTGTGCGAAAAACCAATGACCATGAAGGCCGCTGAGTTTGACCAACTGATCGCCAAGCGCGACCAGACCGGAGTGCTTGCGGCCGAAGCCTATATGATCGTGCATCACCCCCAGTGGCAGCTGGCACGTGATCTGATTGCGGATGGTGCCATTGGGGATTTGGTACACGTCACCGGCGCGTTTAGTTTTGACAATCGGGCGGACACGGGCAACATCCGCAACCGGGCCGAAACGGGCGGTGGCGGATTGCGGGACATCGGTGTCTACGTAATCGGTGGTGCGCGTTTTGCCACTGGGGCAGAGCCCATTGCAGTTCAATCTGCGATCCGCTGGCAGAGCGACATAGACACCTTTACCGAAATCCGTGCCCAATTCCCCGGCTTCACCTATTCGGCCTACGTGTCCATCCGAATGCACCCTCATCAGGAAATGGTGTTTCATGGCGAGGGCGGTTTAATCCGTCTGACAACGCCTTTCAATGCGCGCGTGTTTGGCGAGGCGCGGGTAGAACTGCATCGCCCGGGTCTTGAGGTTCAAATCACCAGGTTCCCTGGGGCAAACCACTACAAGCTGCAGGTTGAAGCGTTTTGCCGGTCGATCCGGGACGGTGCGGATTATCCCTGTCCACTAGAGTTTTCGCGGGGCACGCAAGAGGTGATTGATCGTGTGTTTGAAAACGCGGTGTCACTGTAACTTGCTCAGAGGCTAGAGGCTCGGCTATCCTGTCGTTCCATGTTGCAGGAGGAAACCCATGGCCGGTGGCTGGGCACGCGACGGAGCGGTAAGCGAACAGATAGAAGCTTCGATTTCGGACGAGCTGGCGCGGATGCAAGCGCAGAAGCGCCCCGTCGGCGAAAGCCTGACCCATTGCGCGGAGTGTGAAGAGCCGATTCCTGAAAAGCGACGCGCTGCGCTGCCGGGCGTGAAACTTTGCCTTGATTGCCAACAAGAGCGGGACGGGGCGTTCAAAGCACGAGGCGGAATGAACCGCCGGGGCTCTAAAGACAGCCAACTAAAATAAGTGGGGCTCAGTGATGCCCGGCACCAAACTGATGCAAAACGGTCTGGTCCTTGGGTTTCTGGCGGCGTTCCTTTGGGGCACGCACAGTGTCATCGTGCGCTATCTCACAAGTGATCTGGGCGGGCTACAGATTGCTGTCACGCGCCTGTTTATCGCCGCTCTGGCGATTTATTGCATGTTGCGGGCGATGCGGGTTTCAGTGTCGATTCAACTGGACGACTGGAATTTTCGGCTGGCGGTACTGTCGACTGTGGTCAACTACATCCTGTTCCATATTGGACTCGAGCATACTGGAGCGGCAAATGCGATGGTGCTCGAGAATACCGCTCCGTTCTTTGTTCTGGTTTTCCTTTATTTCTTTGCAGATACGAAGGTGACGCGCACAGACATCCTGGCGACAGCACTCGCAATTCTGGGCGTGCTCTTAACAGTTTACCGGGATTTTCAGGGCGGTGGTGAACCTTTGTTCGGCGATCTTCTGGAAATCGGCGCGGGCCTTAGCTGGGCCGTGTTTCTAATCTCCAGCAGCCGTGCAATGCGCCGTTCGAAAACAACAGGAGAGAGATTGAATTTCCTGTTCGGTGTTTTCCTTTGCTCAGGCGTATTGTTGATACCGATGGCCGCCTTTTCATTGCAAATACCAACGGCCAACGACGTTTTGTTTTTGATTTTGTTGGGTGTTCTGCCAACAGCGTTGGCCTACTATCTTTGGTACGAAGCTGCTGCGCGGGTCTCAACCTTGACAGCAACATTGATGTTTGCAGCTTCAGTTGTATTCACATTTATCAACTCTGCGCTTTTTTTGGGGGCCGCAATCACTCCGATCACAGCCCTTGGCGCAGTTTTGATTGTAGCTGCCGTGTTCCTAACGACAAAGGGCCAGACCTGATCAGGCTTCCATCGCTTCCAGCTCATCAATAAAGCCCGAGATCATCGACAGGCCCTTGTCCCAGAACTTCGGATCGCTCGCGTCAAGGCCGAACGGGGCCAGAAGCTCTTTGTGATGTTTGGACCCACCGGCGCGCAACATTTCGAAATACTTGTCTTCGAAGCCGTCTGCGCCGCTTTCGTAAACCGAATACAGCGCGTTCACGAGGCCATCGCCGAAGGCATAGGCGTAAACGTAGAAGGGCGAATGCACAAAGTGGGGGATATAGGCCCAGAAGGTTTCGTACCCGTCCATGAATTCAAATGCAGGGCCAAGGCTTTCAGCCTGAACGCTCATCCACAGGGCGTTGATGTCGTCCGGGGTCAGTTCACCTTCGCGACGGGCGGCATGTAGCTTGCATTCAAAGTCGTAGAAGGCGATCTGGCGGACCACTGTGTTGATCATGTCCTCGACCTTACCGGCCAGCAGGACTTTGCGTTGCTCTTGTGTTTCGGCTTGTTCCAGCATCTTCCGGAAGGTCAGCATTTCGCCAAAGACAGACGCTGTTTCAGCCAGCGTCAGCGGGGTCGAGGACAGCATCTCACCCTGATCGGCGGCCAGCACCTGATGCACGCCATGGCCCAGCTCATGCGCCAGGGTCATCACGTCGCGTGGTTTGCCCAGATAGTTGAGCATCACATAGGGGTGGACATTGGTTACCGTGGGGTGCGCAAATGCCCCCGGAGCCTTACCCGGTTTCACCGCTGCGTCGATCCAGCCCTTTGAGAAGAAGGGCGATGCGATCTCTCCCATGCGTGGATCGAAAGCGTTGTATGCATCCATCACGGTTTTTTCCGCCTCGTCCCAATTGACGACACGGGTGTCTTCCATGGGCAGCGGCGCGTTGCGGTCCCAGACCTGCATCACGTCCAGACCCAGCCATTTGCGCTTTAGTTCATAATACCGATGGCTCAGCTTGGGGTAGGCGGCCACGACAGCTTCGCGCAGCGCTTCGACCACTTCGGGCTCTACATCGTTCGACAGGTGACGTCCGGTTTGCGCGGTGGGCATATTGCGCCAGCGGTCGACGATTTCCTTTTCCTTGGCTTGGGTGTTGTGGACACGGGCAAAGGTCTTGATGTTGTCCTGAAACACCGACGCCAGTTCGCGCGCAGCTACTTCACGCTTGGCGCGGTCCTGCTCGGTCAACAGGTTCAGGGTGCCTTCGATGTTCAGTTCTTCGCCATTAACCTCAAAGGTCAGTCCGGCGATGGTTTCATCAAACAGACGTTCCCACGCATCGCCGACAACGCCCAAGTCGTGCAGGAACTTTTCCAGCTCATCGGACAGTTGGTAGGGCTTCATCGCACGGATGCGGCGGAAAACCGGCTCATAACGGGCCAGATCGGCATTGGCGTCGAAATGCGCCTTGAGCACGTCATCGTCGATACGGTTGAGTTCCAGCGTGAAAAACACAAGCGGCGTGGTGAAGATCGTGATTTTTTCCTGCATGTCCGACAGAAACTTGGCGCGCTCGGCATCCGTGGTCAGTTGATAATAGCGCAAACCGGCAAAGGACATGATGCGGCCGGCAATGGAGTTGATCTTTTCGTTGCGCAACACACAGGACAGCAAGCCGTCTGCGTCCAGATCGGCCAGTTTGCCTTCGTAGTCTGCGGCAAAGGCGGCGCATTCACCTTCCAGCCAGCCCAGGTCGCGCTCAAGCTCGGGTGCGTCTTCCGAGGTGTATAGATCGCTCAGATCCCATTCCGGAAGGTTGCCAAGGTTGTCGGCACCGCCCATTGCGTTTGCGTCTCGGACAGGAAAGGGAAGTTCGCGCATGGATCACCTTTTGTAGATAGCTTTTGCAAACATCTAGGGCTGGCGTGCGCGGATCACAAGCGGCCAGTCCAACAACAGGCCAGACAGAAGTAGGGTTTTCGGATCGCAGCTTAGCTGGTTCGATTGGACAGAAAATGCTCTGCCAACTGATCCAAAACCGGCCCGCGTACATCAGGGGCCTCCATCAGCACTTCATGTTCGCCGTCCGGGATTTCAACGAGTGTGCCGTTTGGCCAGTTTTTCATGCGCGCACGTATGGCCTTGCGGTCGACGATCTGTTCGTGGCTGCCAAGGAAGGTCAGGCCAGGTGTGTCAGGTGCGGGTTGCTCTATCAGCCACGCGCACTCGTCCAGCGACTCGCGCAACCAAAGGTTCGAGGGCGCCCCAAGCGCCAACTCAGGATGGGCTTTCAGTTGATCCTGCATCATCCGAAACATCGCCGGATCGCGGGTCAGCATATTGCCCTCGAAGGGTTGCGACAGAACATAGCTTTCCAGCGTCGTGGTCGGTGGCGTTTTTTCGCCAAGGCCAAGCGCTGTGCCCCAATAGGCCGTCACGCGGCTGAGGGGTTTCATAACCGGGGTAAAGAAAATGCCCCACATCGGACCGGTGAAGGCACAAGCGGCAAAGCATTTCTGCTCGATCACAGCGCGCAATCCTATGGCACCCCCCATCGAATGTCCGATCACGTACCAGGGCTTTGGCAGTTCCAGCGCTCGGGCAAGGTCAAGCGTTGCCTGAACGTCCCGCTGATAATCCGTAAACTGATCGACATGTCCGACACGAGGGTCGTCCAGCAAGCGATCTGCCAGTCCCTGACCGCGCCAATCAACGGCGAGCATTGCAAAGCCGCGTTGGATGAACGCGGCAGCGGTGCTTCCGTATTTTTCGATGTATTCGGTTCGACCGGGAAACATCAGCACGGTACCGTGCGCGTCGCCCTCGGGCAGCCAATGGGCGACCCGGATTCTTATCTGGTCCGAGGTCATTACCCAGTGGGCCTTCCCACCGACGGGACCGCCGGCCACGTCTTCAAAGAAAGGGGCCGGCGTCAATTCCATCAGGCCAACACCGAGGCAAGCTTCATCGCAACACCCATGTCGCCGTCAATGGTCAGTTTGCCGGACATGAATGCACCGGTGGGATTCAGTTCGCCGCTGAGGATTTGTTCGAACGTGTCGGCGTCAGCGCTCATGGTGACATCGGCGTCATCGTCGCTGACTCGTGCCCCGTCAGAATCCAGAACGATTGCGCCCAGATCGGCGATTGCAAACTTGGCCGAAGCATCAAACGCGCCGCCTTCCAGTTTTTCATTCAGCGCGGCTGCTGCCTTTTCAAGAATCTCGCTCATGCTTTTCCTCATTTTGTTAGTGCGCCGTGAATGGACATCCCCGGTCGCAACGCTACACTGACTATTGTTATGAGCATTGCAATCCACAATCTCAAAGGTACCGTTGCGGCACTTGCCGTTCTAGTCACGTTTTCCACCAGTTGCCTAGCGCAACAGGCGGATTTGCGCGATGAAGACGCGCTGTTGCAGCAACTTGCCCAATCGACACCCGAACAGGCAATGGCCCTGGACAGGCAGTTACAGGCTTTGTGGGCGCAATCCGGCTCGGCCTCGGCGGATCTGCTGCTGGAGCGCGGTCGAGAAGCGCTTGAAGATGGTGACATCGACGCCGCACTGGATCACCTGACAGCGTTGACGGATCACGCGCCTGAGTTCGCCGAAGGCTGGCATGTCCGCGCTTCGGCGTTTTTTGGGATCGAACGGTTTGGCATGGCAGCCGCCGATCTTGAACACGTACTGACCCTGAACCCCAACCACTACGAAGCGATTTATGGGCTGGGTTTGATCTTTGAAATCGTAGGAGAGCCTGAGAAAGCGTATGATGCTTATTCGCGGGCCTTGGCTATACATCCCCACCACGAAGAAGTAACCAATGCGGTGAATCGACTGAAGCCTCAGGTTGAAGGCGCAGCGCTGTAAGGTCCGGGGCAGGGGGCAATGGTGAGCGGGTCATCCCGAGTAGTGGCCGTATTGGGCCCGACAAATACAGGCAAAACCCATTACGCGATCGAACGGATGCTGGGGTACCGCACCGGCGTGATTGGCCTGCCGCTGCGGCTGTTGGCTCGTGAGGTCTATGACAAGATCGTCGCCATTCGCGGCCCGTCGGTTGTGGCCTTGGTCACGGGCGAAGAGCGCATCGTGCCACCGCGCACCCAATATTGGGTTTGCACAGTCGAGGCGATGCCCGAAGGCATGGGGGCAGATTTCGTTGCGATCGACGAAATCCAACTCTGTGCCGACCCCGAACGCGGCCATGTCTTTACCGACCGTCTGCTGCGGTCCCGTGGCACGAATGAGACGCTTTTCCTGGGGTCGGATACCATGCGCGGACCAATCGCGGCGCTGGTGCCCGAGGCACAGTTCGTCCGGCGCGAACGGATGTCTCAACTGGTCTATTCCGGGTCCAAGAAAATCAGCCGGATGCCCGCGCGCAGCGCCATCGTCGGATTTTCGGTCGACAGTGTTTATGCCATTGCCGAGTTGCTGCGGCGTCAAAAGGGCGGGGCGGCGGTGGTCATGGGTGCGCTCAGCCCACGAACGCGCAACGCTCAGGTGGACCTCTATCAGAATGGCGAGGTCGACTATCTGGTTGCCACCGACGCCATCGGGATGGGCTTGAACCTGGATGTGAACCACGTCGCGTTTTCATCCCTCACCAAATTTGATGGCCGCCGGATGCGCCCGCTGGCCCCGAATGAACTGGCGCAGATTGCAGGCCGGGCCGGTCGCGGTATGTCTGACGGCACCTTTGGTGTGACCGGTGAAGCGCCGCCGTTGGATGAAGGAGTGGCGCAGGCCATCATGGACAGCCGCTTTACGCCGATGAAAAAGCTGAACTGGCGGAATGCCGCCTTGCGGTTCGGCTCCATCGACGCACTGATCACTTCGCTTGAGGTCAGCCCAAATGACGAGCATCTGACCAAAGCACGCCCTGCGGATGACCTGAACGCGCTGAAATCCCTGTCACAAGTGGCCGAGATAGTTGCCCGCGCAAGCGATCCACAATCCATCCGTTTGCTTTGGGATGTGTGCCGAATCCCCGACTTTCGCGGCATCAGCCACGCAGAACATGCCAGCTTGCTGGAGGTGATCTATGGTCACTTGCATGAGCATGGATCGATCCCGGATGACTTCATGGCGCGACAGATCCGTCGGATAGATCAGACCCATGGCGACATAGATACGCTGTCCAAAAGGTTGGCATATATTCGCACTTGGACATATGTTGCGCAACGAAACGGCTGGGTGCGTGACGAATCGCATTGGCGTGATGAGACGCGCACTGTAGAAGACAGACTGTCAGATGCCTTACATGAGCGTCTGACTCAAAGATTTGTGGACCGGCGTACATCTGTTTTGCTGCGCCGGCTCAAACAGAAGGAGGCCCTTTTGGCCGAAGTAAATGACAAGGGTGAAGTGACCGTCGAAGGCGAATTCGTCGGTCGTTTGGAAGGGTTCCGGTTTACCCCGGACAAAAGCGCGCAAGGAACCGAGGCGAAAGCTTTGAAATCGGCTTCCCTGCAAGCACTCGCGCCGCAATTCCATCTGCGTGCCGATCGCTTCTATAATGCGCCCGATACCGAAATTGATTTCACCGATCAGGGTGGCCTGATGTGGGGCGAATATGCCGTCGGCAAACTTGTCGCCGGGGCAGAGCCTCTCAAGCCGATGGTCGAGGTTTTTGTGGATGAAGCCGCAGGGCCGGATGTCGAACAGAAAGTGCAGCGCCGGTTGCAGCATTTCATCGACCGCAAGGTTGCTGCGCTGTTCGAGCCGCTTTTGAACCTGTCGCGCGACGAGGAATTGACGGGACTGGCCAAGGGCTTTGCCTTCCGCATGGTCGAAGCGCTGGGCGTGCTGCCCCGCGCGCAGGTCGCGCAAGAGGTCAAAGATCTGGATCAGGACGCGCGCGGTGCTCTGCGCAAGCATGGCATCCGCTTTGGCCAGTTCACGATCTTCATGCCGCTGCTGCTGAAACCCGCGCCGACGCGCTTGCGTCTGGTGTTGTGGGCGTTGTCCAGCGGTTTGCAGGAATTCCCCGAAGCTCCACCTCCGGGTCTGGTTACTGTACCTGTCGCCAAGGATGCGCCGCAGGGCTATGACACCATGTGTGGTTACCGCGATGCGGGTGAGCGTTCGATCCGGATCGATATGCTGGAACGTCTGGCCGACATGCTGCGTGCTGAAGACAGCCGGGGAGGGTTCGAAGCCAAGCCGGATATGCTTTCGATCACCGGCATGACGCTTGAACAATTCGCGGACCTGATGCAGGGCTTGGGCTACAAGGCCGAGCGTGGCGAACGTGAAAAGGTCAAACCGACCCCGGTGGAGCAGCCAGCCTCAGAAGCGTCTGATCAAGCTGCAGCCGAAGAATCCGCCGCACCAGAGGCCGCATCGGAAGAGGGCGTCACACACGCCGAGGCGTCAGCCGAGGCTACGACAAGCACCGAGGCGGCAGCCGAGGCACCAGCGCCTGACGCCGCAGCGGATGAACCTGAGGCCGAGGTCTTCTATACCTTCACCTGGGGTCGCCAGCGTCAGCAGAACCGTGGACCGCGCCGCGAGCAGGGGCAGGGCAAAGGAAAACCGCGTGGTAAACCTCAGGACGGTCGCGGCAAGCCACATAGCAAGAAGGGTGGCAAACCTCACGGCGCCAAGTCCTTCTCGTCACGGCCTCCGAAAAAGGAAAAAGCCATTGATCCCGATAACCCGTTCGCTGCGGCGCTTATGGGTTTGAAGGACGGCAACTGATGTAAGATGGCCGAGGCCAAACTGCGGATCGACAAGTGGTTGTGGCAGGCGCGGTTCTTCAAGACCCGCAGCCTTGCCGCCAAGCAGGTCAGCGGCGGCCATGTCAGGTTGAACGGAAACCGGGTGCTGAAGCCGGCGCAGGCTGTATGCCCCGGTGACGTTCTGACTTTTCCGCAAGGGCGAATGGTGCGTGTCGTACGTATCGAAAAACTTGGGGATCGCCGGGGTCCGGCCCCAGAGGCGCAAACGCTGTATTTCGATATGACCGAAAAGCGGGACGCAACGCCCAAGAATCCGGGTTTTGAGGGAAAAGGTCGTCCGACCAAGAAAGATCGGCGCGCTCTTGATCTTTCTCGCACAGAAGATCGCTGATCCCATCTTGAAGAGTAGGCCAGACTGAATTAGCTAGTCGCACAAACCGCAAACGGGAATCCGCTTATGACCTATGTTGTCACCGAAAACTGTATCGCCTGCAAATACACCGACTGTGTCGAAGTGTGCCCGGTGGACTGTTTCTACGAAGGTGAAAACGCTTTGGTCATTCATCCGGACGAATGCATCGACTGTGGCGTGTGTGAACCGGAATGCCCGGCAGACGCAATCCGCCCCGATACTGAGCCGGGAATGGAACAGTGGGTCGAGTTCAATCGCAAGTTCTCGGAACAGTGGCCGGTGATTGTGACCAAGAAAGACCCGCTTCCTGAGGCTGAAGAGCGCGACGGAGAAGAGGGTAAAATGGAGAAGTATTTCTCTGAGGCACCCGGCGAAGGCGGCTGAGCGATTCGCTGCTGCAGCCTGGCGTATGACACGAAGTTCACGAAGTAACCTGTTGAAGCAGCGTGTAATTCGAAAAATTCCCGTAGGGTAAACTTTCGGGTGTCATATTTTTGTGGTATACTCCTAACCTGTATGATGACCGAGATTGGGATGCACTCCGAAAGTATGCTCACTTTGGAGTTCTGAATTTGTGACAAAAACGCCGCCTGACGGGGCTTAGACAGTCCCCGCATGTGGTGCTTTTGTTGTCTGTGTCCTGGTCCGTAAGCAAGGAAAAAACTGAATGACAAAGTCGAAAAAGCTTGAGTTCCGCCCCAACGACTATGTTGTCTATCCCGCCCATGGCGTGGGTCAGATCATCTCGATCGAGGAGCAGGAAGTTGCGGGCTTTTCGCTCGAACTGTTTGTCATCTCATTTGAGAAAGACAAAATGACATTGCGCGTGCCGACCAACAAAGCAACCGAATCCGGTTTGCGGTCGCTCAGCTCGCCGGATGTCATCAGTCAGGCGATGAAGACACTGAAGGGCAAGGCCAAGGTCAAACGCGCCATGTGGTCCCGCCGCGCCCAGGAATATGAACAGAAAATCAACTCGGGCGATCTGATCTCGATTGCCGAGGTCGTCCGCGATTTGCATCGCACCGACGATCAGCGCGAGCAGAGCTATTCCGAGCGTCAGCTTTACGAAGCCGCGCTGGAGCGTCTGACCCGAGAAGTCGCAGCCGTGTCCGGTGCTGGCGAAGTTTCGGCCGCGAAGCAGGTGGACGAAGTCCTGACCTCGCGCGCAGCCTGATCGCATCAAAATACTGCCTGAGGCCGCTCCAAACGGGGCGGCCTTTTTCGTGGCTTGGTGATTTGTGCAACTGCCGTTAATTTCACTTTAGATGCAGCACGATACAGGGCGGATATGAAGCAGACTGTGAAATACCTGTATATCGGGCATGACCCGATTTCGGTCTGGTTTCGCTATGGCCTGATCCTGTTCGACATTGTGTCGATCATCTTCTTCGTCGCTACCGCTCATATTCTACACGGGCCGGGCGTTACAGCTGCAAGCCTGTTGATTGGCTTTCTGATTTTTCTGGATTTCTCAGCTCGGCTTTGGATCGCGAAGGACCGTTGGAAGTTGCTGCGCCAGATTTACACGTTGGCGGATATTGTTGTTATCGTTTCGCTGGTGCTCGATCCGTTCCTGACGGGCAATCTAGCATTTTTGCGGATATTGCGCGCTTTGCGTTTGATCCATTCCTATCACCTGTTGCGGGATTTGCGACGCGACAGCAACTTCTTTCGCACCCACGAAGACGCGGTGATTGCAGCGATCAACCTGATGGTTTTTGTCTTTGCAA
>NZ_JBXWSB010000004.1:0-88810 GCF_059613205.1 Ruegeria sp. BHSB064 | reverse complement strand
GTCGCTGACCGCCAACCCCTCGCACCTCGAGGCGGTGAACCCGGTGGTTCTGGGCAAGGTCCGCGCCAAACAGGATCAGCTTGGTGACACGGATCGCACCAAAGTTATGGCCATTCTGCTGCATGGCGACGCAGCCTTTGCCGGTCAGGGTGTCGTGGCCGAAGGGTTTGGTCTGTCTGGTCTGCGCGGTCACAAGACCGGCGGCACCATGCATATCGTGGTAAACAACCAGATCGGCTTTACCACGGCCCCGCACTTCTCGCGCTCGAGCCCTTATCCGACGGATATCGCTTTGATGGTTGAAGCGCCGATTTTCCACGTGAACGGGGATGACCCCGAGGCGGTGGTACATGCCGCCAAGGTGGCGACCGAGTTCCGTCAAAAGTTCCACAAGGACGTGGTTCTGGATATCTTCTGCTATCGCCGGTTTGGTCACAACGAGGGCGATGAGCCCATGTTCACCAACCCGATCATGTACAAAAAGATCAAAACGCACAAAACCACGCTGTCCCTGTACACCGAGCGTTTGGTCAAAGATGGCCTGATCCCTGAAGGTGAAATCGAGGACATGAAGGCCGCCTTCCAGGCGCATCTGAACGACGAGTTCGAGGCCGGAAAAGATTATAAGCCCAACAAGGCCGACTGGCTGGATGGGCGCTGGTCGCATCTGGACAAGAACAAAGAAGAATACATGCGCGGTGAAACCGCCATCACGCCGGACACGCTGGCCGAGGTCGGAAACGCCCTGACCCGTGCCCCCAGCGACTTTGCCTTACACAAAACCGTCGGGCGTCTTCTGGACCACAAAAAGCAGATGTTTGAATCCGGTGTAGGCTTTGACTGGGCCACAGGTGAGGCGCTGGCCTTCGGGTCTCTGCTAACGGAAGGATACCCGGTGCGTCTGGCCGGGCAGGACGCCACGCGCGGTACATTCAGCCAGCGCCATTCGGGATTCATCCATCAAGAAACCGAAGAGCGGTATTACCCGCTGAACAACATTCGTGCAGGGCAGTCGCAATACGAAGTGATCGACTCGATGCTGTCCGAATATGCGGTTCTTGGGTTTGAATACGGCTATTCGCTTGCCGAACCTAATGCCCTGGTCCTCTGGGAAGCGCAGTTTGGCGATTTCGCCAACGGCGCGCAGATCATGTTTGACCAGTTCATCAGCTCGGGTGAATCAAAGTGGCTGCGGATGTCCGGTCTGGTGACACTGCTGCCGCACGGGTTCGAAGGCCAAGGCCCCGAACACTCGTCAGCACGTCTGGAACGGTTCCTGCAAATGTGCGGTCAGGACAACTGGATCGTGGCGAACTGCACCACGCCCGCAAACTATTTCCACATTCTGCGTCGGCAGCTGCACCGCACCTTCCGCAAGCCGCTGATCCTTGTGACACCCAAGTCATTGCTGCGCCACAAACTGGCCGTCAGCACCGCCGAGGATTTCACCACCGGCTCCAGCTTTCACCGGGTGCTGTGGGATGACGCGCAAAAGGGCAACTCGGACACAAAGTTGGTCGCTGATGACAAGATCAAGCGCGTAGTCCTGTGCTCGGGCAAGGTGTATTATGACCTGCTGGAAGAACGTGACGCGCGTGGCATCGACGACATCTATCTGCTGCGGATCGAGCAATACTATCCCTTCCCCGCCCACTCTCTGATCAACGAGCTTGAGCGGTTCAAAGGGGCCGAGATGGTCTGGTGTCAGGAAGAGCCCAAAAACCAGGGGGCCTGGTCCTTTATTGAACCCAATATCGAATGGGTTCTGACCCGGATCGGCGCAAAACACAAACGTCCGGTCTATGCCGGGCGCGCAACATCGGCCTCGCCCGCGACGGGTCTGGCCAGCCAACACAAAGCCCAACAAGAAGCGCTGGTTAACGAAGCGCTGAGCATCGAAGGAAAGTAAGCGATGACGATTGAAGTTCGTGTTCCCACGCTTGGCGAGTCGGTCACCGAAGCCACTGTTGCAACATGGTTCAAGAAACCCGGCGATGCGGTCGCCGTGGACGAGATGCTGTGTGAGCTGGAAACTGACAAGGTTACGGTTGAAGTGCCTTCTCCCTCTGCTGGTTTAATGGCAGAGATTGTGGCCGCCGAAGGCGACACTGTTGGAGTTGATGCTCTGCTGGCGACAATTACAGCTGGAGAAGGCGCAGCCCCGGCTCCGACGGCAGCAGCGGCCCCGGCTGCCGCGCCCGCTGCTGCGGGCGGGTCCGTTGATGTGATGGTGCCCACACTTGGGGAATCCGTCACGGAAGCCACCGTTTCCACATGGTTCAAGCAAGTTGGCGACAGCGTCGCGCAGGACGAAATGCTGTGTGAACTGGAAACCGACAAAGTCTCGGTCGAGGTTCCGGCCCCGGCTGCGGGTGTTCTGGCAGAAATCGTTGCACCTGAAGGCGCAACTGTGGATGCAACCGCGAAACTGGCCGTAATCTCTGGCGCGGCAGCGGGTGCTGCACCCGCCCCGGCGGCGGCAGCTGCGGCCCCTGCTGCGGCAAGCACCGGCAAGGACGTGGCAAATGCACCGTCCGCCGAGAAGGCCATGGCCGAGGCTGGTTTGTCCGCCGATCAGGTCGCTGGTACCGGTCGCGATGGTCGCATCATGAAGGAAGACGTGGCAAAGGCTGTCGCTACGGCGGCGGCCCCGGCACCAGCGGCGGCTGCGCCCGCGCCTGTTTCTCAGGCTCCGCGCGCACCTGTTGCCGCCGAAGACGAAGCCCGCGAAGAACGCGTGCGTATGACCCGTCTGCGCCAGACCATCGCCAAACGCCTGAAGGATGCGCAAAACACGGCCGCGATCCTAACCACCTATAATGAGGTGGACATGACCGAGGTGATGGCCCTGAGGAACCAGTACAAGGACCAGTTCGAGAAGAAACACGGCGTTCGCCTTGGCTTTATGTCTTTCTTCACCAAGGCCTGCTGCCATGCGCTGAAGGAAGTGCCTGAGGTGAATGCCGAGATTGACGGCAATGACATCGTCTACAAAAACTTCGTCCACATGGGCGTCGCTGCAGGTACACCGCAAGGTCTGGTGGTTCCGGTCATCCGCGATGCAGACAGCATGTCCTTTGCCGCGATTGAAAAAGCCATCGCCGAGAAAGGCAAACGCGCCCGCGACGGCAAGCTGAGCATGGCCGAAATGCAAGGCGGCACCTTCACCATCTCGAATGGCGGTGTCTATGGCTCGTTGATGTCCTCGCCGATCCTAAACCCTCCGCAATCGGGTATTCTGGGGATGCACAAGATTCAGGACCGTCCGATGGTCATCAATGGTGAGATCAAGATCCGCCCAATGATGTATCTGGCCCTGTCCTATGACCACCGGATCGTCGATGGCAAAGGAGCGGTGACGTTCCTGGTTCGCGTAAAAGAGGCGCTGGAAGACCCGCGCCGCCTGCTTATGGATCTGTAATCATGGCAACACATGTACTCTGGCAAGCCGATGTGGCCGATTTTGACGTCTGGCTGAAAGTGTTCAACGAGGACCGCAAGATGCGTGAGGCCGCGGGTATCCGCGACCTCCATATCTGGCGCGACCCTGATCAGAAAGATCATGCCGTGGCATTGTTCGAAATCACCGATTTGGAGCGTGCGCAGAATTTTATCGAGTCAGAAGAGCTCGCCATGCACCATGAACGTGGCGGCGTGGCGCATATTCAAACCAAAGTTCTGACACCTGTCTGAACGTGACGGCGGAGCGTCAAGGGCGACACGCCTCGGGCACGCGCTCTGCCTTCACACAATTATGCACTCAACACGGCGTCTTGTAATGAACGCAGAACTGACAGCACTGACTATGGCAGCCCTTCTACAGGTTCTGCAGTTTGTCCTTATGGCAGTCCCTGCAAATCTGGAATTGGGTCCGGGTAAAACCATGTCCGCCCGTGACAGGACCAGATTGGGCGGGTCGCTGGAAGATCAGCTCTCGGATGGGACAGGTCGCTTGTATCGGGCCCTCAACAACCATTTCGAAGGCTTGATCCTGTTTGCCATAGCTTGTGTTGTCGTCACGGTTTCAGGCAAAGAAAGCGCTCTGACTGCCACCTGCGCCTGGACCTATCTGGCCGCGCGCGTGTTGTATGTTCCAGCCTACTATTTCGGTTGGAAACCCTGGCGCAGCGTCATTTGGTTCATCGGGTTTCTGGCCACCACCCTTATGCTTTTGGCGGTGCTGTTGTGAGCTCGCCTGTATACACTCTGTTCAGAGGTTCATGCCCTGTGACAGCCCGAATTCTCAAGGAGATCTTCCATGGCAAACTATGACGTTATCGTAATCGGCGCCGGCCCCGGCGGCTATGTCTGCGCCATCCGCTGCGCCCAACTGGGTTTGAAAACCGCCGTGGTCGAAGGGCGTGAGACGCTGGGCGGCACCTGCCTGAACGTGGGATGTATTCCGTCCAAAGCTCTGTTGCATGCCAGCCATCAACTGCACGAGGCAGAGCATAACTTTGCCAAGATGGGTCTTAAGGGCAAAGCGCCTTCGGTCGACTGGAAGCAGATGCAGGCCTACAAGGACGAGGTGATTGAAGGCAACACCAAGGGCATCGAATTCCTGTTCAAGAAGAACAAGATCGACTGGCTGAAGGGCTGGGGTTCCATCCCTGCCGCCGGTCAGGTCAAGGTCGGCGACGAAGTTCACGAGACCAAGAACATCATTATCGCTTCTGGCTCTGAACCGTCTTCGCTGCCGGGCGTCGAAGTAGACGAGAAAGTCGTTGTGACCTCGACCGGTGCATTGTCACTGGGCAAGATCCCGAAGAAAATGGTTGTCATCGGCGCGGGCGTGATCGGGCTTGAGCTGGGCTCTGTCTACAGCCGTCTGGGGTCCGAGGTAACGGTGATTGAATTCCTCAAGGAAATCACGCCGGGTATGGACCCCGAAGTGCAAAAGACGTTCCAGCGCATCCTCAAAAAACAGGGCCTGACGTTTGTGATGGGTGCTGCTGTTCAAAAGACCGAAGCGACCAAAACCAAAGCCAAAGTCACCTACAAGCTGCTGAAGGATAACAGCGAGCACGTGATCGATGCCGATACCGTTCTGGTCGCCACTGGGCGCAAGCCGTATTCCGACGGTTTAGGGCTGGACGCCTTGGGTGTTGAGATGACCCAGCGCGGCCAGATCAAGGTGGGTTCCGACTGGCAGACCAACGTGCCCGGGATCTATGCCATCGGCGACGTGACCGAAGGTCCGATGCTGGCGCATAAGGCCGAAGACGAAGGCATGGCTGCTGCAGAGCAGGTTGCAGGCAAACATGGGCATGTAAACTACGGCGTTATTCCCGGCGTAATCTACACATGGCCCGAAGTTGCAAATGTAGGTGAGACCGAAGCAACGCTGAAGGAACAAGGGCGCGCCTATAAAGTCGGCAAGTTCATGTTCATGGGCAATGGCCGCGCCAAGGCTAATTTTGCCTCGGACGGGTTCGTAAAAATCCTCGCCGACAAGGAAACAGACCGCATTCTTGGGGCTCACATCATTGGCCCGGCTGCGGGTGATCTGATTCATGAGGTCTGTGTTGCGATGGAGTTCGGTGCTTCGGCAGAAGATCTCGCCCTGACCTGCCACGCGCACCCAACCTATTCAGAGGCCGTGCGCGAAGCCGCGCTGGCATGCGGTGACGGACCAATACACTCCTGATCCGACATCTGTGAGGCCGGAGTATTGCGAGGCTCTGCCTCGCGCTCCGAGGTATTTTGAGCCAGATGAACAGGGGATTCCGATTTTATCTGGCTCATCGTATTTCAGGGCCGGTTTGGCGGTGCAGAACCACAGTTACCACATGGTTTTCCGGGCGCGTCCATTCCATTCCGCATCATAATGCGCGCCACCTTCGTCTCCGCCGGACGCTTCGGCAAGCAGCTCTCCTGCCGTTGGAAGCTGCGCGCTTTCATCCTCGCTGGTCCAGGTCCGGGCCCGCATCAAAGCGCGTGCGCATTGGCTGTAAATTTCGCTGATCTGAATCAAAATAACGGTCGCGGGGCGCTTGCCATGTTTTTCAAATCGGGCACGCAGCTCTTCGTCAGCCGTCAGTTTTGCGGTTCCGTTCAATCGAATGACCGTATTCGATCCGGGCACGAAAAACATCAATGAAACACGCGGGTCGCGCACGATATTCCGCAGGGAATCCAAGCGGTTGTTGCCGCGCCAATCTGGCATGGCCAGTGTGCTTGGGCCCAACTCCAGCACAACCGGGCCATCATCGCCACGTGGGCTGCCGTCCACGCCTTCCGGGCCGACAGTGCTGAGCACACAGAGGCGCGACGTCATAATCCACTTGCGATACAGAGGCGTCAGTTGGTGAACGACTTTACGCAAAGATGGCGCGCCGGGCTTGCCGTAAAGCGTCTCCAGCGTTGCAATGTCGTCAATGATGTCCATCAGGATCAAACCCCACTTCGCGCATCAGGCTGTTCGAGCGCGTCTCAATGACGTTTTCCAACCGTTCAAGGAAATCGTCGCGCGCTACACCCGGCTCGATCGGGTCCAGAAATTCCACGATTGCGAGGCCGGGTTTGCGCATGACCCCGGTCCGGGGCCAGAATACACCGGCATTTGTCGCCACTGGCACACAGGGGAACCCGAGACCTTCATAAAGAACGGCTGTACCGATCTTGTACGGTTTCTTAACCCCTGGTGCGACGCGCGTGCCTTGAGGGTAGATCACCAGTTGCCCGGGTTCTGAGAACTCTTTGGCCACATCCTTGACCATCTTTGCAACCGCTGCGCCGCGCTTGCCGCGATTGACCGGAATACAACCAAGCCGACGGGCATACATTCCGATAACCGGTGTAAACAGAAGTTCACGTTTCATGATGAACTTACCATGCGGGATCGCATTGAAGATCATAATGATATCAAGGAACGACTGATGCTTGGCACCAACAACCACTTCGTTGGTTGGCGCGGTGCCCCGAACCTCGCACCGGATACCCACCATCCAGCGTGCCAGCCACATGGTACTGCGGGCATAGGTCTTGCACGCTTTCAGCGCCCCACGTTTCGAGAACAGGGCATAGGGCAGAAACACAATGCCAAGGATCAGCATCCAGGCGTAGATTGCGATCATGAAGACCAAAGAGCGCACCCACTGAACGGCTTTGAACATCAGGAAAGCTCCTTCAACTTGCGTCGGGCCGCAGCCCATGTGGCGAAAAAGGCGACAGCCGCGCCGAGTATTGGGATGAGAATCGGCAGCACCCAGTCTGTGCCCTGAAAGCCAACCCCGGTCAGAAAGCCGCCCGCATCCGAGGCTTCGGGCAGCAACAGAACGCCCGTCATGCCCAACAGAGTTCCAACAAAAGCACCGAAAAAGGCGCGATAGGTAAAGCGCCGGACAAATGCCCCCGCGATAAAGCCATCCCGCGCGCCGACCAGACGCAACACTTCGATGATCTGAGCATTCGCCGCCAGAGATGCGTTTGCCGCAAGTGTAATCATGGCGGCGGTTGCTCCTCCGATCAGCAGGATCGAGATCCACCCCAAACGCCGCAGAGACATCGCCGCCTCGACAAGAGGTTCACGCCATCGCGTGTGATCATCCAGCACCGCGCCCGGTACTTCAGCTCCCAGACGCAAACGCAGGCCCATCACGTCCATTCCCGGTTCACCTTCGGTGATTTCGATGAGCTGCGGGATGGGCAACGTATCCAAAGGCAGGTCTGGTCCGAACCAAGGTGACAGCAATGCGGCCTGTTCCTCGGCGCTCAAGGCACGTGCCGACGCAACGCCGGGCGTTTGGCTGAGCACCGTCAGCGCGGCTTCGGTCTGCGCGGCAAGCTGCTCTGCGGGGGCATTGATCCTCAGGGTTGCGGCCCCCGCCAGTTCCGAGGCCCAGCGGTCGGCAATCCGGCCAGACGCAAGCGCCAAAGCCAGTGCAAACACCACCAAAAACGCCATGGCTCCGGCAACAAACAAAGTCAGATGAGCGGTGTATCCGGTTGGGGGAACAACGCGGTTCGCCCGCGAATCGCCGCGCAGAAGGGTGCTTACTTCGGGACCGGTCATAGGTCGGCCCCCGCCAGATGCAGCTTGCGTTGAGAAATCCGCAGCACGCGTGCCTGAACCTGACTTTTGGCCGCGCGGATCAGGCTCATGTCATGGGTTGCGATTAATACTGTCTTGCCCATCCTGTTCAACTCGATCAGCAGGCGCAGAAGGCGTTGGGACATTTCCCAATCCACATTGCCCGTGGGCTCGTCCGCCAGCACCACATCGGGCGACAGGATCACAGCGCGCGCCAAAGCAGCGCGTTGGCGCTCACCGCCGGACAATTCAGGCGGGTGTGCTTCAAGCCGCGCGCCAAGCCCCACCCAACTGAGCAATTCGTTCAGATTGTCCTGTTCTGACGATTCAGATCGCCCGGACACCATCAGCGGCAGGGCAACGTTTTCCGCAAGCGTCATATGGTCCAGAAATTGACAATCCTGGTGCACGACGCCGACACGACGCCGCAGCACCGCCAACTGATCCCGGTCAAGGGCGGAAATGTCCTGATCAAATACGCTCAGACGCCCCGAGGTTGGCAGCAGGGCACCATAACACAGTTTGAGCAGCGTAGTTTTGCCCGCCCCGGACGGGCCGGTCAGAAAGTGAAACGACCCCGGCTGCAATTGAACCGAGACGTCGCTCAGCAACTCGCCGCCACCATAGGTGTAGCTGACATTTTCCAGCTCGATCACACGTGCCCCCTTTATTTGCCGCTCTTCTTGCCCGAGCAGGGTGGCGGATTCAATGGCTCTACCGAGTCCAATTGGTGACACTTGGCCCATGAAACCGAAAACGCCCTTTGCTGACGGGTCTTAACGGAATATCATCCCTGAAAAAACTATTATCGGCCCATCGCCCGGCCGAGGAGGCAGCATGCGTCTTACATGTCCGAATTGCGGTGCGCAGTACGAAGTTCCTGATGAGGTTATTCCCGAGGAAGGTCGCGACGTGCAGTGTTCCAACTGCGATCAGACCTGGTTTCAGCCGAAGCACCCTGAAGCACCTGTAACCGCGCCGGTTGAAGACGCCGAAGCACCGGAGCAGGAACAAGAAAAGGAACAGGTTGAAGCAGCTGACAAGCCGACGGAAGAGCCTGAGACCAAAGAACAGGTCGCTCCTGACGTTGCGGACGCAGCGGCATCTACAGGCAACGTCGATCCGTCGGTCGCCAACATTCTGAAAGAAGAAGCGGCGCGCGAGGCGGAGTTGCGTGCGCAAGAAGGCAGCAACCTGGAAAGCCAGCCCGATTTGGGATTGGATCAACCGCCGGAGCCCAAGGTCAAACCCAAGCGGCCAGCCGCCTCGGAAACCGCTGTCGACGCTGGTCAAAAAGATGCGCTTCCGGATGTCGAGGCGATCAATTCCAGTATGCGCACGACCGAGGCGGAAGATACGGAACCCGCCCCGCGCAAATCAGGCGGATTCCTGCGCGGATTTGCGCTGATGCTGATCATCGGTGTGGTTCTGTATCTGATCTACGGCAACGCGCAGCAAATCGGTGAAGCCGTGCCACAGGCCGACCCGCTGCTCAGCTCATATGTATCCTTGGTGGATCAGGCCCGCATCTGGCTTGAAGCTCAGGCCGGCGCTCAGAACTGAAGTTAAAACCGCTCCAACAGACGCTTGAGGTATTCCAGCTCAATCTCGGGGCGGTCCGTTTCTCCGGTCCGGCGGCGGATTTCATCCAGCAACTCACGCGCGCGACGATAGACATCTTCACCTTGTAGAAGGTTTTCATCAGTCGAAATCGAACCACCGGCCCCTGGGTTACGGCCCAGAGGATCGCGGTTGTTGGCTTGTGCCTCACCTTCCTGCGTGCCCTGACCCGGCTGGTTTTGCTGGTTCTGGGCCATGGCCTCTCCCAGTGAACGCATCCCCTCGCGTAGCGCTTCCATCGCTTCCGACTGGCGATCGATGGCCTCGGCCAGATCGTCCCCGCGCAGGGCTTGTTCCGCCTCGTCCATGGCGCGACCGGCGCGGCCAAGTGCATCCCGGGCCGCGTCCCCTTCAGGTGTACCGGCACCCGGCAAATTCTGTTGCTGGCGGTTCAGTTCATTGCGCAGGGCCTGCTGACGGTCCGCCAGTGATCCTTGACCCTGCTCGCCCTCTCCGGCCTGATCCGAGCCTTGGCCCTGACCACCCTGGCCTTCGTGGCTTTGCCCCCGGCCAAGCCCGCCATTGCGGCCTTCATTGCCCTGGCTTTCACCGGATTGCGCACCGGGGTTGAACTGTTCCTGCAAGTCGCGGAATGCCTGATCGCTCAGACCTTGCTGTTCGCGCAGGGTTTCAGCCAGACCTTCCATCGCTTGCTGCCCTTCGGACTGTTGGCCTTGCCCCTGGCCTTGGGTCACCCGCATGTTTTCCATCATCTGCTGGAACTCTTCCAGCGCCTGCTGGGCCTCGGCCATGCGGCCTTGTTCCATCAGTTCTTGAATGCGATCCATCATGCGTTGCAGGTCATCCTGCGTCATCTGCAGGGATTCACCGCTCTGTCCGGGCTGGTTTTCGCCTTCCTGACCATTCTGCTGAGCAAGACGTTGTAGCTGCTGCAGGTAATCCTGCGTCGCTTCGCGAAGCTCTTGCATAAGCTCAGCGATTTCTTCATCACTGGCCCCGTTCTGCATTGCTTCGGTCAAACGCTCTTGTGCGCGCCGCATCCGTTCCAGAGCATCCGCCAGGGTGCCGTCTTCGATCAACACAGCCAGATCCCACAAGGCTTGCGCGATTTCTTCCTGCTGCTCCGAATTCAGCGCTCCGTAGGTCTGGAAGGCTTCCAGCCGCCGTAAGGCCACCCGCAAACGCAGGTAAGCAGTGTCCGACCGGAACAGATCCTGTGGCAGATGAGAGACCGCCCGCAACAACTGCGACACGCGCGGCGCATTGGACCGCGACCAAAGCAGATCACGCCGCTGTTCGATCACCGCCGCCGCCAGTGGATCAAAGAATCGACGGGCCGGCAACGCAGTCATAAATGGCTCGGACGCCGACTGCTGATCAGCCGCATCCACGGCCATCAATGTGATCTTCACCGGCAAGTGCGCCCAGGGGTGTTGCGAAAAATCTTCGATCAGATCTTCGCTGAAATCCGCGCGGTCGCCGGTGATGGGCATCGGCAATTCGATCTCAATCACCTCGCGCGGTTCGGGCTTGATCGTCAGACCATGACGGCGTTCGACCGACGCCAGATCCAGCTCGATCCGGGCCGAGCCCGAGACCACGCCATAGTCGTCGCTGGCAACAAAAGGCAGCTTAATTTGCCCGCCCGCTTCTGCCTTGGCGGACCCGGCAACAGCGATCTTCGGTGTTGCATCGTCGATGACCTGCACGGCCCATTCACGGCCAGCAGGGCCTTCGATACGCATCTGTCCAGAACGTTCGGCCACAAATTCCTGTTCGGGATCGGTTGCGGCCTGAGTGCCCACCACCGAGCTGTTTTCGGTCAGGCTATGTGCGCCGACCTCACCATACATCCGCAACGTAATGCGGCTGCCTTTCGGGACTGAAAGCTCAGTATCGGCTTGATCCGCAAGATACAGCGTTGGCAGGCCCGTGTATCTCGGGGGCTCCACCCACCCTTCCCAGGTCGGGCCTTGCCCCGCATCCGCGCTGCCCGGCGCCATATCGGCCACCGATCCAACGCGCCACAACGAGCCGAACAGGATCGCCACCACAAAAGCCAACAGCGCAGCATAGCGTAATGCATAGGGGTCACGTGACGCCAGCCGCAGGTCAGGCTTGGCAGGTGCAGCAGCTGCGGCGCGCTGCGCCATCCGGTCTTTATGAGCTTGCCACAGCGCGACCGAATCCTGATCTGTGGACCCAATCGCCTGATCATCCAAAAGGGCTTGGATCGGACGACCCGGCAATGTCTCGTCCAACCGCATCAGCGCATCCGCACGAGACGGTAGGCTGACTCTTCTCAGCCCCCAAACACCCGCAACGACAATTGAAATCAACGACAGCGCACCTGCGCCCCAAACGACCTCAACGGCAAATTGGTCTTGCAGACCCAGCATCAGCGCCGCAAGCAGAACCATGAGGATCGAGAACAGCGGCCAGAACGCCCGCAATACCTGTTCAGCCACCATGCCCATGTGGGTCAACCACAAGGACAGGCGCGGAATCGGCAGGTTTGATCTGTTGGTCAAGGCGGGCCTCCGGGTTGGGCCCGCGCGGTTATCGCATCAGAGCCACGAAGGTATGGTATCGCGGTTTATGATTTCGTCAAAGCTTGGCCGTTCACGAATGACTGCAAATTGATCACCATTGACCAGAACTTCGGGGATCAGAGGGCGCGTGTTGTATTCGCTGGCCATAACCGCACCATAGGCTCCGGCGCTGCGGAAGGCGATCAGATCGCCCGGATTCAAAGGCGGCATGTTGCGTTGCTTGGCAAAGGTATCACCCGATTCGCACACGGGACCCACGATGTCATAGGGTTGCTGTTCAACCCCAGCTGCCGGTTCCTGCACCGCGACGATGTCATGATGTGCCTCGTACATCGCCGGGCGGATCAGATCGTTCATGGCCCCGTCGAGGATCAGAAAGTCCCGTCCTTCGCCCGATTTCACGTAAATCACCTTGCTAACCATCAACCCGGCATTGCCCGCGATCAGGCGGCCCGGCTCGATTTCGATCTCGCAGCCCAGATGGCCGAGTGTTTTCTTGATCAGGGCTCCGTATTCCACCGGCAATGGCGGCGCGTCATTCGAGCGGGTGTAGGGGATGCCCAACCCGCCACCCAGGTCGAGGCGGCGAATATTGTGACCTTCAGCGCGCAACTGTTCTGTCAGCTCTGCAACCTTGGTATAGGCCAGCTCGAACGGCTCAAGCTCGGTCAATTGCGAACCGATATGGACGTCGATCCCGATCACCTCCAAGCCCGGCAGGCTGGCGGCATGGGCATAGACCTCGGAGACGCGTGCAATCGGAATGCCAAATTTGTTTTCGGACTTGCCGGTTGCGATCTTGGCGTGGGTCTTGGCATCCACGTCCGGGTTCACCCGAACGGTGATCGGGGCGACAACGCCCAGCTCCAACGCAACAGCGTTGATCACTTCCATCTCAGGCTCGGATTCGACATTGAACTGACGGATGCCACCGGTCAGCGCTGTCCGAATCTCATCCGCCGTTTTACCAACACCCGAGAAGACGATCTTGTCGCCCGGAACACCTGCGGCTTTGGCACGCAGATATTCCCCGCCCGAAACCACATCCATCCCCGCGCCCGCCTGCGCCAGTGTTTTCAGAATGGCCTGGTTGCTGGCCGCCTTCATCGCATAGCAGACCAGATGATCGGTACCCTCAAGCGCGTCATCAAACAGCTTGAAATGCCGCAGCAAAGTTGCCGTCGAATAGACGTAAAAGGGGGTTCCGACCGCTGCAGCGATTTCGGAAACAGGGACATCCTCGGCGAAAAGCGCGCCGTCGCGGTAGAGAAAATGATCCATACCTGCGCGCTTAGACCAGAAGAGGACTGCGGATCAATGGATTCTAAACCCATTGCACCCGTTTAATTTCTGGTTGAAACACCCACGCGGCCATAGCCCGAGATCGAAATGCCACTGCCTGACTGTTTGGGTTCAGCCGCCGGTTCCGGGCGCGGCGTCGTAGATGGGTCGCATGCCGCCAAGGCCGCAAATGCCAGAATCAGTCCTACAAGTCTCATGTCAGTGTCTTTTCGTCGTGAAGTTTGACGCGGTATTGCGCGTGCTCAAGGTGGGGTTTCGGGTCTGGCGATACAATATTAAATGTTCAGAATCCCAGATAGATACCCAGCGGTCCCCGGCTCAGGCCAACGCCCCCGGCGACATAGGCCCCGCCCGAACCCACGCCAATCGTCGCGCTGGCCGTAGGTTGAACTGCCGTTGGCTGGCTCGGCTCTCCATCAGCCCCGCAACCGGCCAAAAGAAGGCCGGATGCCACTAATGCAAGCACACGAACAGCTGTCATCACACCATCGCCTTCCATCGATCGATCTGGGCACGCACCTGATCGGGGGCCGTACCGCCGTAAGACTGGCGCGAGTTTACCGAGTTTTGCACGGTAAGAACAGAATAGACGTCATCGGTGATGGCTGCGTGAACCGATTGCATGTCCTCAAGCGTCAGATCAGGCAGATCGCACCCCTTGCTTTCAGCCATGGCCACCAGCGATCCGGTGACGTGGTGTGCATCGCGGAACGGCAGGCCCAGAACCCGCACCAGCCAGTCAGCCAGATCGGTCGCGGTCGAGAAACCAGACCCCGCAGCCGCAGCCAGGCTGTCTCGGTTGGCGGTCATATCTTTGACCATGCCTTCCATCGCAGCCAGCGCCAGCATCCAGTTGTCGGCAGCGTCAAAAACCTGTTCCTTGTCTTCCTGCATGTCCTTGGAATAGGCCAGCGGCAGGCCCTTCATCACCATCATCAGCGCGGTGTTGGCCCCGTAAATGCGCCCCACCTTGGCGCGGATCAACTCGGCCGCGTCGGGGTTCTTCTTCTGCGGCATGATCGATGAGCCGGTCGAGAACCGGTCGGATAGGGTCACAAACCGGAACTGGGCCGAGGACCAGATCACAAGCTCTTCGGCGAAACGAGACAGGTGGACGGCGCAGATAGACGCGGTCGACAGGAACTCCAACGCGAAATCCCGGTCGCTGACAGCATCCAACGAGTTTGCGGCAGGGCGATCAAAGCCCAGCGCTTCGGCCGTCATGTGACGGTCGATGGGGAACGACGTGCCGGCCAGTGCTGCGGCGCCAAGCGGGGATTCGTTCATACGCGCCCGCGCATCGCGGACACGGCTTAGGTCGCGGCCAAACATCTCGACATAGGCCATCATGTGATGACCCCATGTCACGGGCTGCGCGGTTTGCAGATGGGTGAAGCCGGGCATCACCCAGTCGGCACCAGCCTGGGCCTGCGCCAAAAGCGCGCGGATCAAAGCCAACAGACCACTTTCTGCCGCATCCAGTTGATCGCGCACCCAGAGTTTGAAATCGGTCGCTACCTGATCGTTTCGCGAACGACCTGTGTGCAAACGGCCTGCGGGCTCACCAATCACCTCTTTCAGCCGCGCCTCAACATTCATGTGAATGTCTTCCAAAGCGGTCGAAAACTGAAATTCACCGTTTTGGATTTCTGACAAAACGGTGAGCAGCCCTTCCCGAATAGCTTCGGCGTCACTATCACTTATAACGCCTGTGGCAGCCAGCATGGCGGCATGGGCGCGCGAGCCTGCGATGTCCTGGGCTGCCATCCGCTGATCGAACCCGATCGAGGCATTGATCGCCTCCATGATCGCGTCTGGACCGGCGGCAAAGCGGCCGCCCCACATCTGGTTCGAGGATTGATCGGTCATGTAAGAAAACCCGGAGTTGATATGCGCCTATTTCGTCTGATCCCCCTTTATATGGCCCTTGCGCTGGGTGCAAACGCCGCTTTGGCGACCGATGCGGAAACGCTTGCTCCCCTTCGGGAAGACAGCCTGAAACGCCTGATCCTGCATAAGGAACCCAAACCCGCAAAATCGATCGAGTTCCGGCTGGAAGATGATGGTGGTGTCGGCACGCTGGCGGATTACGAGGGCAAATACGTGCTGCTGAATTTCTGGGCCACATGGTGTGCGCCTTGCCGCAAAGAGATGCCGCAGATCGCAGAGCTTCAGGAAGAGTTCGGAGGCGACAAGTTCCAGGTCCTGACACTGGCCACCGGTCGCAACTCTCCTGCCGGGATCACCAAGTTCTTTGAAGAAAACGGCATCGAAAACCTCCCGCGTCATCAGGACCCAAGCTCAGCTGCTGCACGGGAATTCGGCGTGATCGCGCTGCCCATTACAGTTATTCTGGACCCTGAAGGTCAGGAAATTGCCCGCCTGATCGGCGATGCCGAATGGAACTCGGACAGCGCCAAAGCAATCATTTCGACGCTTGTGGAAGCCAATAGCTGACGCCTGCGCAGCTTTACTTCGTTTGTGCTACACTTGAACCGGCCCAAATGGGCCGGTTTTCGTTTGTAACCTTATGGGAAGGAGGCTGCGATGAAACCGGTGGTTCTATTGATTGGGAAGCTGCCAAACGTGATCGGCGATGTGGCCAGACAACTGGATCACCTGCCGATTCAATGGCTGGGCGCGCATGACACGGATGAAGTCCGAAAGCAGTTGGATGCTGAACCTCGGATCACCTGCGCCATTTTGGGGGCAGGTCTGGATGATACGATACGCGGCGAGATGGTTGGTATCATTGCCACCCGCCGTCCGGATATCTGTATCCATCTCAAGGATCGGGCATCAGGCCCAGATGGGCTGGTGCCCTTTGTCCAACGTGTTGTTCAGTACGAAATCCTGGAACGTCTGGAACGTACCTGACGCAACGCCACCTTTGACAGCCAAAGCATGCCTCAGCAGGGTAGCTGCGGGAGGATGAGATGCCTTTGGAAATTCTATTGGTTTTGGTGGTCGGAGGCATCGCTGGAATCACGTTGCTGCTGCATTTGACGGGACGATCAGAACCCTTTGTGATGACGCCCGAAACCGCGCGTGCGCAATGGTTACGTCATGCACCGGACGACATCATCATTGATGTCACGATCTCGAATGACCGCCACGCGGCACTGGTGCGCACCGAAACCGGTGCTGGGCTGCTATGGTCCTTCGGCGCCGACACCGTGGCCCGGCATTTGCTGGATTTCGATTGGATCGAACGCCCCGAAGGCTTTGAAATCCAGTTTCATGACTTCGGCACCCCTGGCACTCTCATCCGCCTGGACGAAATAGAGCGCGCCCACTGGCGTCACCTGATGGAGCCCGAATGACCGACCAAATCAGTTTCCCCGATGCCGTTCAGTGGGCGGTTCCCTTTTTTGTGGCCGCAATTTTGGCGGAATTTTTGTGGATCGCCGTCAAAGGAAAAGGTGGTCGATACGAAACACGTGATGCCGTCACCTCTCTGATCATGGGCGCAGGCAATATCGCGTCCGGGTTTTTGCTGGGCTTCATCGCCTATGGCTTTTTCATGTGGCTGTGGCAGATCACCCCGCTGGATCTGGGCACGTCGATCCCGGTGATCATTCTGTGCTTTGTGCTGGACGATTTCCGGTACTACTGGGTGCATCGTTTTGGCCATCGCATCCGCTGGGTTTGGGCCAACCACGTCAATCACCACAGCTCACAACATTACAACCTGACCACCGCTTTGCGGCAGCCGTGGACCTATACTTTCACGCTGATGATGGTCGTGCGCGCGCCATTGATCCTGATCGGCTTCCATCCGGCCATGGTTCTGTTTGTCGGCGGGTTAAACCTGATCTATCAGTTCTGGATTCACACCGAGGCTATCGGAAAGATGCCCCGCTGGTTCGAAGCCATTATGAACACGCCCAGCCACCACCGCGCCCATCACGGCCGGAATGCGCGCTATCTGGATTGCAATTATGCGGGTGTCTTCATCATCTGGGACAAGATGTTCGGAACCTTTGTACCCGAGCAAGAGAACGACCGGGTCGATTTCGGACTGGTTCACAATATCGGAACTTTCAACCCGTTGCGCGTGGCCTTTCACGAATGGGTCGGCATCTGGCGTGACGCGACCCAACGCGGTCTGACTTTGCGTCAAAGACTGGCCTACTGTTTTGCCCCGCCCGGATACAGCCACGACGGCAGCCGCGATAACTCGGACCAGATAAAGGCCAAACACCTGGCCCGTCATCCGGAAGATCGCGGAACGCCCGGTTTTGAGCGTTTCGACAAAAAACTGCCCAGTGGGCAGGCAGAGCGTGTGTGAAACAGGCGGTCGTACGCCTGCTGCACTTGAAATTCAGGCTTCATGGTCCATATCGACACTCATCTGTGGTCAAAGAGTGAGCGAGGGTCGGCATGAACCGTTTGGCAGTCATTTCAACCTATGTCGGGTTGTCCGGCCTTGTACTCGCAATGATCGCAGCCTTGAACAGCGCCTCGCCAGTATGGATCGCTATGGGCTTTGCGCTGATGATGTCAGGTGCCATAGGAGCTGTGTTGAGCGCAGCAACGTCCTTGGCCCGAGCCAGGAACGCTTCACGGTAATTCCACAATCTGCTATCTCTTTAACCGCAGATTCATCTGTTTCCCCCGAAACTGTGTCGAAACACCTGCCCCGGACAATTCCCTGGTTCCGGGCCCATGGGAGTCGGCACAATGGGAACCGAAGAAATTGCTAACCTGCCGGATGGATCTGACAGCCCGCTGAACGCCGCTGTGTCGACCCGAGATCGTTCTATTGTTCAAATGGCAACAGACGCGGTGAAACACAAACAGTGCAAGCTGGCTTTCCAGCCTGTCGTTCAGGCGCACCGTCCACATGGTATCGCATTCTATGAAGGGTTCATTCGTGTAATGGATGAAACGGGGCGGGTGATCCCAGCGCGCGAGTTCATGCCGCAACTCGAAAACACCCCGATTGGCAGGGATCTGGATTGCGTTGCGCTGGAGTTCGGGTTGCGAACGTTGGTGAGGAACCCGGAAATCAGGCTATCGATCAATATGTCCGCCCGCTCGATCGGGTATTCCAGATGGTCGGCAACACTTGATCGGTTCCTAAATCGGGACGTTTCGGTGGGCGAGCGGCTGATCCTTGAGATTTCGGAAAGCTCGGCCATGCAAGTGCCGGAACTGGTGATCGATTTCATGGACCGCCTGCAAGATCGTGGCATCGCCTTTGCCTTGGACGATTTCGGTGCCAGTAGTTTTTGCTTTCGCCATTTTCGCGAGTTCTTGTTCGATGCCGCAAAGATTGATGGGCAGTTTGTCAGAGGCATCAGCAACAATCCTGACAATCAGACGCTGGTGCGTGCTCTGATCGCTGTCGCCCGTGAATTTGAAATTCTGGTCACCGCCGAATCGGTTGAAACACAGGAAGATGCAGCGTTTTTAGCGTCCAGCGGTGTGGATTGTATGCAAGGATACCTGTTTGGTGCACCCAGTGTCACCGCCCCCTGGAAGCAGGAAAGGCGTTCAAAAACAGGAAGTTGACCTTGCGTCAATCAGCAAACACCCTCCATTTTTGACGCTGAGACAAGCTGTCCGTTGCTGCAACTGCAGCACTACGCTATTGCATGGGTACTTGAGCGGGGAACACGGGGCGCTCTTGTTTCGGGGGGCACCTCTCGACCTGCGCCGTCAGAAATTCCGCTGGCCCATGACGGTAAAGGACTGATCATATGACCAATGTAGTAATCGCATCCGCTGCACGCACAGGCGTCGGCAGCTTTGGTGGTTCATTTGCGAACACCCCTGCACATGATCTGGGCGCTGCCGTCCTGGAAGCAGTTGTAGAGCGCGCCGGAGTTGACAAAGGCGAAGTCAGCGAAACCATCATGGGGCAGGTTTTGACAGCCGCCCAGGGGCAGAACCCCGCACGTCAGGCCCACATCAACGCCGGTCTGCCGCAGGAAAGCGCGGCCTGGGGGATCAACCAGGTGTGTGGATCGGGTCTGCGCGCTGTCGCACTGGGCGCTCAGCACATTCAGCTGGGTGACGCAGACATCGTCGCCGCCGGTGGTCAGGAAAACATGACCCTGTCGCCCCACGCCGCCGCTTTGCGTGCAGGCCACAAGATGGGAGACATGAAGTACATCGACACAATGATCCGCGACGGTTTGTGGGATGCCTTCAACGGGTATCACATGGGTCAGACTGCCGAGAACGTGGCCGAGAAATGGCAGATCAGCCGTGATCAGCAGGACGAATTCGCAGTTGCTTCGCAGAACAAGGCCGAAGCCGCCCAGAAGGCTGGCAAGTTCGCGGATGAGATCGTGCCCTTCACCATCAAGACCCGCAAAGGCGACATCGTGATGGACAAGGACGAATACATCCGCCACGGAGCGACCATTGAAGCCATGGGCAAACTGCGCCCGGCCTTCACCAAAGATGGTTCGGTCACCGCCGCCAACGCGTCGGGCCTGAATGACGGTGCCGCCGCGACGCTACTGATGTCGGCAGAAAACGCCGAGAAGCGCGGGATCGAGCCGCTGGCCCGCATCGCGTCCTACGCAACCGCCGGTCTGGACCCGTCGATCATGGGCGTCGGCCCGATCTACGCCTCGCGCAAGGCACTGGAAAAGGCAGGCTGGTCGGTTGACGATCTGGATCTGGTTGAGGCCAACGAAGCCTTTGCCGCACAGGCCTGCGCCGTGAACAAGGACATGGGCTGGGATCCGTCGATCGTAAACGTCAACGGTGGCGCTATCGCCATCGGTCACCCGATCGGCGCGTCGGGCTGCCGTGTCCTGAACACGCTTCTCTTCGAAATGAAGCGCCGCGACGCCAAGAAGGGTCTGGCGACCCTCTGCATCGGTGGCGGCATGGGTGTCGCGCTGTGTGTGGAGCGCGACTAAGTGCACTGAAACCAAAATATCAAAGGGCGTCCGTCGGACGCCCTTTTTTGTTACAAAAGGCTCATACCCCTTGGATGCGACGATATTGCCACCCGAAAAGGCACAGCCTACGACGAAACAATATTGCGCACGATCACCTCTCAGAGTAACAGCATTACCAAGACGACTAAAATTGAAGGAGTCATAAATGGCACGTACAGCACTCGTAACCGGCGGATCCCGCGGCATCGGCGCAGCAATTTCCAAGGCGTTGAAAGCCGAAGGATACAATGTTGCCGCCACCTATGCAGGCAATGACGAAGCCGCCGCGAAGTTCACCGAAGAAACAGGTATCAAGACCTATAAGTGGAACGTCGCTGATTATGACGAATCCAAAGCGGGCATCGAAAAAGTCGAAGCCGAGGTTGGCCCCATCGACATCGTTGTCGCCAACGCGGGTATCACGCGTGACGCACCGTTTCATAAAATGACGCCAGATCAGTGGAAAGACGTGATCGACACCAACCTGACCGGCGTATTCAACACCGTTCACCCCGTTTGGCCTGGCATGCGCGAGCGCAAGTTCGGGCGCGTGATCGTCATCAGCTCGATCAACGGCCAGAAGGGTCAGTTCGCACAAGTGAACTATGCTGCAACAAAAGCAGGTGATCTGGGCATCGTGAAATCGTTGGCGCAAGAAGGTGCGCGGGCGGGCATCACAGCAAACGCGATCTGCCCCGGCTACATTGCAACCGAAATGGTTATGGCGGTCCCCGAGAAAGTGCGCGAATCCATCATCGGCCAGATCCCGGCCGGTCGCCTGGGTGAACCCGAAGAAATCGCACGTTGCGTGGCATTCCTGGCCTCGGACGATTCGCAGTTCATCAACGGCTCGACCATCTCGGCCAATGGTGCGCAGTTCTTCGTCTGATTCATTGATCAGTCAAAAAAAACGGGCCGGTCCTTTTGGACCGGCCCTTTTTTATCCCGTAAGATCGCGCGCGCTGCGATCAGCGGGAACCGAAAATGCGCTTCCAGAATTGCCAAATCACACGGCTGCGTTCTTGATGGGCGCGCAGGATTGCCATTTGGGCGGCGGGATTTGTTGTCATCTCGATCATGGCTGTCTCCTATTCAAATCAGTTTTGTTTGACCTGATGTGAATATGAGGGTTACGTGGTAAAGCTACAAACGAGCTTTCTTGGATATTCAGTTAAGATTTACTTGACTATGAGCGACTATCTTCCCCCTCTGACTGCGCTTCGTGCGTTTGACGCTGCAGCCCGGCATATGTCTTTCGCAAAAGCCGCGGCAGAGCTGCATGTGACGCCAGCGGCCTTGTCCTTTCAGATCAAATCGCTTGAGGAACATCTGGGCCGACCATTGTTTCGCCGTCTGAACCGCGCCGTTGAGCTGACCGAGGCAGGCCGTGCTCTGGCACCCGGTGCAGCGGAAGGCTTTGCCACATTGCAAGCCGCGTGGCGTGCCGTGCGCAGGCAGGAAGATGACACCAGCCTGACTGTGACCGCCGGTCCCGCGCTGACGGCCAAATGGCTGGCACCCCGACTTTACGAGTTTGCCCGCGCGCACCCAGAGATCGATCTGAAGTTCTCGGCCACTCTGCGCAACATGGACCTTGAGCGGGACGATGTGGATGTCGCCATCCGCTTTGGGAATTCCGCTGACGAAGGGCTGTATTCTGTCCCTGTGCGAAAGGAATGGCTGACCCCTGTCATGACCCCAGAGTTGGCGGAACAATTCGACACTCCGGAAAGCCTGAGACACGCCCCGTTGATCCATGACGATTCGATCAGTTTCCTGACCCCGCCCTGCGACTGGCCAGCCTGGTTCCTCGCCGTAGGGGTCGATTTCACCCCAACTCATGGCGCGCATTTTTCAAATGCCGATCACGCGATTGATGCCGCCGTCGCAGGGGTTGGCGTGGCGCTTGGACGTCGCGCCATGATTCTCAAGGATTTGACCGAAGGCCGCTTGGTCGCGCCGTTCAAGGTGGCTTTGGAAACACAGGGGCGGTTCCGGTTTCTTTGCCTTCCTGGGGCCGAGAAGAAACCTCAGATCGCAGCGTTTCGCGATTGGTTCCTGACCGAGATTGAAAAAACCGCGCATATATCGGATGAGTTCAAGATTGTACCGATAGAAGAGGTTTCCAACCGATGACCAGAATGCGGGCTACGGCCATCGGTTTTGTAGCCGTCTTGCTGTGGGCTTTGCTGGCTTTGTTCACGGTCGGGTCTGCTCCCACGCCGCCATTATTGCTGAACACAATATGCTTTACGATTGGCGGTACACTTGGATTGATCTGGGCCGCTGCCACCGGCGGGTTGAGCAGTTTGAAACGGGTTCCCTGGACCACCTACTTGTTTGGCGCTTTGGGTTTGTTCGGGTATCACGCCCTGTATTTTTCTGCCCTGCGCATGGCCCCGGCGGCCGAGGCTGGTCTGATCGCCTATCTCTGGCCTTTGCTTATTGTGCTTCTGTCCGGCCTGCTGCCGGGCGAACATCTGCGTATTGGCCACTTGGTCGGGGCTTGTCTTGGCTTTGCAGGGGCGGCCGTAATCATCGCAGGTGGCGGCGGCGCTGGCTTTCAGGCCCAATACCTGCCCGGATATTTATTGGCATTGCTCTGCGCTCTGACATGGTCTGGCTATTCCGTTTTGTCCCGTAAACTTGGCGACACGCCCACCAGTTCGGTCGCAGTGTTTTGCCTTGCAGCCGCACTGGCGTCTGGCCTGCTGCATCTAGCTGTCGAAGACACAGTGTTTCCGGTCACACCCCTTGGCTGGGCCTCGGTTCTGGCGCTTGGCCTCGGGCCTGTGGGACTTGCATTTTATGTCTGGGACATTGGGGTCAAGCAAGGCGACATTCAAATGCTGGGCACCTCGTCTTACGCGGCCCCATTATTGTCAACGCTGGCTTTGGTTGTGGCCGGGATCGCCGCCCCGTCCTGGGGGCTTGCGATCGCGGCCTTGTTGATCACCGGCGGGGCCTTGATCGCGGCCCGCGCCAGCCTGAAGTCTTAGGCAGACAGGCGTTCGATCTCTTCCTTTAGTTTGAGCTTCTGTTTCTTCAACTGAGCAATATGGAGATCATCAATGCCCGGCGAGCGTTGGGCTTGTTCCACTTCGAGACCGAGAGATTCGTGCTTTTTCTTCAGTTCCGTCAGATGTGCGCTCACGCTCATTGCGATCCTCCTTGTTTACGTGTCTGTAGTTCACGTAAGAAGTTGACCACATCGTTTCCACCCTGTCACGCCGCACAAGCACAGAATCTGTAATAAATCCGACAAAATCGGCTGGTCATTGCCGATTGATGTCAGAACCGAGGCAACGCGGCGGCCTGCCGAAGCACTGCGGAAACCTGCTCGGTATAGCTTTCGCCATCCGTTTCATGGCGTTCACCCGTGTGAAGAATCAAAGGTGCGTGGAGGCGAAATGCCGCACGACCGCTTTTGCGCGCCCTTAATATCACCAGTTCGGCCTCACGACCTGTACGCGCACTAAGAGGCAACACTTCAACCGAACCCAGCCTGCCCGCGCAGGCCGCGATCATATCCGGCAGGCGCTCTGCCTTTTGGATCATGTGAAGATACCCTTGCGGAGCCAGACGTTTGGCCGCTACGGAAATCCAGTCACGCAAGGGCGTGTCTTCCCCCAAAGCGATACTGCGGCCGGCGTCGTCGGCGCGACTATGTGCGCCGGCCCGGTAATAGGGGGGATTGGCAATGACATGATCGAACTGAAGCTGCCGGATGTCTGTTGGTAAAGCTGTCAGGTCTGCTTCGACCAAATCCAGATCTACACCGTTCATTTCTGCGTTCCGACGCGCCAAGTCTGCATAGGCGGGCTGTAACTCGACCCCGGTCAGCTTCAGACCCGGCACCCGAGCGGACAGGCACAGAATAGCAGCCCCCGCGCCACAGCCCAGCTCTAACACCGACTGGCCGGTCCGGGCAGGCACTGACGCGGCCAGAAAAACGGGGTCTACCCCAGCGCGATAACCGGACACGGGTTGCAATATGCGCACCCGGCCACCCAGGAAATCGTTGCAGGTCAGATCATTGTCTTCAAAGCGGGTCATCGGCCCAGCGGAATCTCGTTATCTCGCATCACACGTTCAGCGCGAGTCAGGTCTTCGGACCGCACCATCAGGCGGCGCGGAAAGATTCCGATGCCGCCTTCGAGGATGCTCATATTTACGTCCATCTGAAAGCAGTCTATATCCTCGCCTTCAAGAAGAGCGGATGCAAAGGCCAGGATTGTCGGATCGGTACTGCGCAATAGTTCTTTCATGGGGATGGATGTAAGGGCAAGGCGAGGCGGAAGTCGAGCCTTGTATCAGGAGTGTGATGACCGTCGACATGATTTCAAAACCGCATGAGCGCCTCGCCGAACTATTGGCGGGCGAGATGGAGGCCGTGAACGGCCTGATCCGCACGCGGATGGCGTCGGACCATGCGCCGCGAATCCCGGAGGTGACGCAACATCTTGTGGAAGCGGGCGGAAAGCGACTGCGTCCAATGCTGACATTGGCGGCGGCGCGCCTGTTTGGGTACACCGGTGATCACCACGTGCGGCTTGCGGCCACGGTCGAATTTATCCACACTGCGACGCTGTTGCATGACGATGTGGTAGACGAAAGCGCCCAACGGCGCGGTCGTCCAACTGCAAACTTGCTGTGGGACAACAAATCCAGCGTACTGGTCGGCGATTACCTGTTTTCACGCAGCTTCCAGCTGATGGTCGAAACCGGCTCGCTACGCGTTCTGGACATTCTGGCCAACGCCTCGGCCACGATTGCCGAAGGCGAAGTGCTGCAGATGACAGCTGCGACCGATCTGCGCACGGATGAGAGCGTCTATCTGCAGGTTGTTCGCGGCAAGACAGCCGCCCTGTTTTCCGCCGCAACCGAGGTGGGTGGCGTGATCGCTGGCGCGTCTGAAGAACAGGTCAAAGCCTTGTTCGACTATGGTGACGCACTGGGAATCGCCTTCCAGATCGCGGACGACCTGCTGGACTATCAGGGCGACAGCAAGGCAACCGGAAAGAACGTGGGCGACGACTTCCGCGAGCGTAAGCTGACCCTTCCCGTGATCAAAGCCGTGGCCCAGGCCACGCCGGACGAGCGTGTTTTCTGGGAACGGACGATTGAAAAGGGGCGTCAGCAGGACGGGGACCTGGATCATGCGCTGCGTTTGATGGGCAAATACGCCACGCTGGAAGAAACCCGGCAAGACGCCTTGGGTTGGGCGAACAAGGCCAAGGCATCGCTGGATGTGTTGCCGGATCACGAAATTCGCAGCCTGCTGCGTGAGCTGGCGGACTACGTGGTCTCGCGCCTCAATTGAGCTGTGTGGCGCGGCACCACCAGCCGGGATGGGCTGCGCCAACCTCATAAGCAGCAAAATGCGCGTCTTTCATCGTCGGATACAACGCAAAGCAGGTTGATCCCGACCCCGACATACGCGCGATAAGAGCGCGATTGGTTGTTTGAAGCTCGTCCAGAACCTGTTCAATCTCGCGCGCAGCGCCCATGGCGGGCAGTTCCAAGTCGTTACGCTGATCGCTTAGCCACAAGGCGCAGTCGTTGACGTTTTGAAACTCGGGGATGTTCTCAGGCATCGGCGGGTTGTCTCTGCTCGCCAGTGCGTTGAACACGGCCCCCGTTGGCACATGCACATTCGGATTGACCAACAACGCGGGCAACTGCGGAAGGTTTACGGCAACCAGTTGATCACCAATGCCTTGCAATCTGATCGCTCGGCCTTCCTTACAAACAGGCACATCTGCCCCCAGCGACAAGGGCAGATCCGGTGGGGTATCATAGCCTTGCCCAGCCAAAGCCCCAAGCGTGGCTGCAGCATCTGACGAGCCGCCCCCAATTCCCGCTCCGTGAGGCAAGGATTTGCTAAGATCGATATGCCCGGTCCAACCCACGCCTTCGGCCGCCTTCCACACCAGATTGCGGTTGTCCGCAGGCACCCCATCAGCAAACTCGCCGCGCACATCCATGGACAACGCGGGGCCGGGTTTGAACGTCAGTTGATCGCCCAAATCAGCAAAAACCACCAATGAATCCAACAGGTGATAGCCGTCTGCCCGACGGCCGGTCACATGCAGGGTCAGATTGATTTTGGCGGGCGCAAACGCCTTAATTTCCATTAGCGACCTTCAAAGGCTCTGCGCCTTCTTCGGCCAAAACGGCGTCCAGCCCAACTTCGATCTTGCGGCGAATGCGCTCTGGGTCGGCTTCACCATCCGTATCTTCGGGATCAATGAAGGACAGCGCCCGTTTCCACTGGAATTCAGCCTCGCGCGCACGGCCTACGGCCCAGTAAACATCGCCAAGATGGTCGTTCACCACCGGATCGACAGGCATCAGCTCCACGGCGCGTTCCATCTGCTCAACCGCTTCGTCATAGCGACCTAGACGGAACAGGACCCAGCCAAGGCTATCGACGATGTAGCCACTGTCCGGGCGGGCCGCCACGGCGCGTTGGATCATGTCCAGCGCTTCGTCCAGTTTCTCTTTACGCTCGACAAGCGAATAGCCCAGATAGTTCAAGACTTGCGGCTGGTCCGGGTTCAGTTCAAGCGCCCGCCGGAAGTCAGCTTCGGCCTGATCCCATTGTTTCAGCCGCTCATGGCTGATGCCACGGGCATAGTGAAGAAACCAGTTGCCGCCTGCTGCGTTGTCCGTCAGCCCGATTGCTGTGTCATAAGACGTTACTGCCGCCTGATAGTTTTCCTGACGTCGCTGCAGATCGGCCAATGCCACGTGAACACCCGGAAGGTCTGGGTCTTGCGCTGCAAGGTTTTGCAACACCTCAACGGCGGCATCGGTTTTACCCGAACGGTCCAGAACCTCGGCCCGACCCAGTTCAGCCGCGTGATGGTCGTTGCTGTCAGCGGGGACCATACGATAGGCTGTAACCGCCAGATCATATTGCTCCAGTTGATCCAGAAGGTCGGCGCTCAGCAGAGTGGCATCTACGTGATCAGGGCGTAAAAAACTGGCCAATCGTGTATATAGAAGAACGTAGTCCGGCGACGCTTCGGTATTCAGCGCAGCACCAACGGTAAAGAAAATCTCGGCCATGCCATCCCGTGCCGAGCGGACATGGGTGAAGGGGAGTGTTTCACCCGCTTCCAGCTGGCTGGTGTAGGTCTCTATGGTCGGGTCGCTACCAGCAACAAAGACGTCTTCGAGGAACTGAATGGCGTCTTCATTCTGATCCAGCTGTGACAGCACTTCGGTTCGCGCCAAAGCCGCCCGACGCGTGAAACGCGCCACCGCACCGTCATTGTCTGCAAAGATGGCCTCGGCCCCTTCAAAATCGCCGATCGAGGCCAATGCCATGGCCTTGTGATACAACGCAAACTCTTTCAGGCCGTCTTGCGTGGCTACAGTATCGAACTGCTGCATCGCCTTGGTCATTTCACCCTGGCCCAAATGGGCCCAGGCGACCATCAACCCGTCCACCAGCGGTCCGACACCCTGAGTTTCCGGATTGCGCGTCAATAGGACGTCATACTTGCCATCTGCAACCAAATTGGCCGCAATCGCCATGCGCGCGGCCTGACTGGGCAGGTTCGCTTCTTCGATCTGCTCGGCAACAGGTAAGGCGCGCTCAATCTCGCCCAGCGCTAGACGTGCCACCACAACGCTTTCCAAGAGCAACGGGTTTTGAGAATCGAATTTCAGAGCCTGTGCATAGTACCGCTCGGCGGCGGTATAATCACTTTCGTAAATTGCCTGCCGCCCGGCCAGATACGACCCTGCGCCCGAGTCTGAGAACGCCGGAACTGCGACCGACGACATGAGCAGCACGGACAGAGCCGCGCGACGAACCAGGGAAACCACCGAAATCCTGCCTTGCTATCGTTGACTGACAAACAAGCTAGGGCTTTGGCTGGCAAGAGGCAATGGCAGAGCCTTCACGACCCTGCCAGTGCCCAGTTTTTTGCTTACATGTTGGGATAGTTCGGACCGTCCCCACCCTGCGGCGTGGTCCAAGTGATGTTTTGGCTTGGATCCTTGATGTCGCAGGTTTTGCAGTGCACGCAGTTCTGGAAGTTGATGACGAATCGCGGACCGGTTGTCTCATCCTCGACCACCTCATAGACGCCAGCCGGGCAATAGCGCTGCGCTGGTTCGTCAAACTTGGGCAGGTTGACCTTCACCGGCACTTCGGGGTCGGCCAGACGCAAGTGGCAAGGCTGGGTTTCCTCGTGATTGGTCGCGGCGAAGGACACGTTGGTCAAGCGATCAAACGACAGCACGCCATCTGGTTTGGGGTAATCGATGGGCTGGTGCTTGCTTGCATCTTCGGTTGAGTCTGCATCGTTCTTGCCGTGTCCAACCGTCCCGAACAGCGAGAAGCCCAGCGTGTTGGTCCACATGTCCAGACCGCCCAGCATCAGCGATGCGGTCAGACCCCATTTCGACCAGATCGGCTTGACGTTCCGAACCTTCTTCAAATCGCTGCCAATGGGGCCATCGCGCACTTCGGTCTCGTATGCGGTCAGTTCATCGCCCGAACGCTCGGCCTTGATGGCGTCGAACGCGGCCTCTGCCGCGGCTTTACCCGACAGCATCGCGTTGTGGTTGCCCTTGATGCGCGGCACGTTGACCATGCCCGCCGAGCAGCCCAGCAGCGCCACACCCGGTGCCACCAGTTTCGGCATCGACTGATAGCCGCCTTCGGTGATTGCACGCGCGCCATAGGCCACACGCTTGCCGCCTTTCAGCAGGTCGGCCACCATCGGATGGTGCTTGAAGCGCTGGAATTCCATGTAGGGATACAGGTGCGGGTTTTTGTAGTTCAGGTGAACCACGAAACCGACATAGACCTGATTGTTTTCAAGGTGATAGATGAACGACCCGCCACCCGCGTTGTTACCCAGCGGCCAGCCCATCGTGTGCGTGACCGAACCTTCTTTGTGCTTGGCCGGGTCGATCTCCCAGATCTCTTTCATGCCAACGCCGTATTTCTGCACTTCCTTACCGGCTTGCAGGACATATTTGGCAATAACTTCCTTGGACAGCGAGCCGCGCACACCTTCCGACAGGAAGACATATTTCCCATGCAGTTCCATGCCCGGCTCGGTGTTGGGACCATAGGAGCCATCGGCTTCCAGACCAAAGACACCAGCAACAACGCCTTTGACTTCGCCGTTTTCGCCATAGACCAGTTCCGAACACGCCATACCCGGGAAGATTTCGACACCCAGTTCTTCAGCTTGTTCGGCCATCCAGCGGCAGACATTGCCCATCGACACGATATAGTTGCCGTGGTTGTTCATCAGCGGCGGCATCGGGAAGTTGGGGATACGCAGCTTGCCGGCTTCGCCCAGCATGTAGAAGTTGTCTTCATGCACAGGCACATTCAGCGGAGCGCCCTTTTCTTTCCAATCCGGGATCAGCGCGTCCAGACCACAGGGGTCAAGCACCGCACCCGACAGGATATGCGCGCCAACTTCCGAGCCTTTTTCCAGAACAACAACGTTCAGGTCGGCATCCAGCTGTTTCAGACGGATGGCCGCCGACAGGCCCGCAGGGCCTGCACCCACGATCACCACGTCGTATTCCATCGCTTCGCGTTCAATCTCGGCCATCGCGGGCTCCTTAGCTAACTTTCCGAATTGGCGCTTTCTACATGCGGTCGGCGCAATTTTGTTTCACGGCTGATTACATGGTTGCAAAGACCTTGGTCAATCGAAACACGGCGTAACAATGCCGCTATTCGACACTTCAAGCTTCTGGTGTGTCCCCCATCAGATATCTGGGACCGCTACCATTCGATTTTACCCGGTCATCGGGGTTGTAAAGCGCACATTTCGGCAGGCTGAGACACCCGCATCCGATGCACCCATCCAGATTGTCGCGCAACCGCGTCAGCGTATCGATTCGCTGATCCAGATGGGCACGAAGCTGAACGCTTATGGCCTTCCAATCCTGCGGCGTTGGGGTGCGGTTTCCAGGCAGGCCCGACAACACCGCGCGGATTTCCGGCAGGGTCAAACCGAACTGCTGCGCAATCATCACAAAGCTCAACCGCCGGATATCTGCCCGCTGATAGCGCCGCTGCCCGCCCGAGTTGCGCCAGGGCGAGATCAAACCCTGCGCCTCATAATAACGGATAGCCGATACCGCCAACCCGGTGCGCCGGGCCAATGCGCCGATTGCCAGCCCTTCTGATACAGCCATCACATCCTCAAAAAAAATTACCTTGACCTAAAGTTAGGTTTAGAAATTAGTTTGGGTCGGGACAAGCCTAAAAAACAGGAGATCCCATGATGGCGACACTTGAACATACCAACTTCACTGTCCGCGACCCGCAGGCTTCAGCCGCATGGATGGAGCAGGTCTTTGACTGGAAAACCCGCTGGGAAGGCCCCGCAATCGCAGGCGGGTACACCGTTCATGTCGGATCCGCGCACACTTATCTGGCGCTTTATAAACCTGATGACCCAAAACCGTCGGGGGAAAGCAGCTATGACGTCATAGGCGGGCTCAACCATGTCGGTGTTCTTGTTGAAGATATTAATGCGACCGAAGCAAAGGTGCGAAAGGCAGGGTTCGAGCCTCACAACCATGCAGACTACGAACCGGGGCGCAGGTTCTATTTCCGCGACGACAACGGCATCGAATTCGAGGTTGTGCAATATGATTGAAATGGTTTGGCTCTGCACCCCTTCGCAGCGATGGCGCAGGTCTCGGCACCCTGATCATCGCCACAGACCGCAGCCAAAATCCACAAGACGGCGCGAAGTTGCGAATTGATCGCTGCACCTGCTGTCTCCTCTTGCAATTCACGCAGTATTTGGGTCAGGTAATTGCCAACCCAATTTTCGCCCCGACGCTTCTGTGCGGCGGGGCGACTCAATTTATGCGTGGACGTAGAGAGTATGGAAAAGATCCCAATGACGCCTGCGGGCAATGCCGCGCTTGCGGCTGAGCTGAAAAACCTCAAATCCGTTGAACGCCCGGCGATCATCGAAGCGATTGCCTCGGCACGCGAACTGGGCGACCTGAAGGAAAATGCCGAGTATCACTCGGCCCGCGAAAAGCAGGGTTTCATCGAAGGTCGTATCAAAGAACTGGAAGGCATTCTGTCGCTGGCCGATGTCATTGATCCGGCAAAGCTCTCTGGGGCGGTTAAGTTCGGTGCAAAGGTGACCCTGGTCGATGAAGATACTGATGAAGAGAAAACCTGGCAGATCGTTGGCGAGTACGAAGCCAATATTGAAGCCGGCCTGCTGAACATCAAATCTCCCATCGCCCGCGCCCTGATCGGCAAAGACGAAGGCGACAGCGTCGAAGTGCGCACCCCCGGCGGCGTGCGTTCTTACGAAATTCTGAGTATCGAGTACGCCTGACCGGAGCGCATGTAATGTCGGGGCCCAAACCTGACCCGGAAACTGAAAAACCGACCTCGCTGGGCATCTATGATCGCCCAAAGGCGCCGTCTGTCACCGAGATTGAGATCGCGGCCCTTGTGCTCAGCCTGATCTGGCTGGTGGTGTCGGTTGTTTTTCTGGTGCTTCCCGAGCGGGGTCAAAACGGTGGGTTCATCGTCACCTTCCTGGCGGTGTTTATGCCCGTGGCCATGATCTGGGTCGCGGCCACAGCAATGCGTGCCGGCCGGGTCATGCGCGAAGAAAGCGCGCGGCTGCAAACGGCGATTGATGCGATCCGGCAGGCTTATGTGGCGCAGCAGCAACGCGCCTCCAGCACCTATGAACCCGCGGTGACCAAAAAGCTGGACGAGATCGCTGCGGCCACCCGGAATACCGAAAATGCACTTGCGACGTTTTCGACCAAACGCACCGCCCCGACTGCCAGTGCGACGCAAGCTTCCGCTCCGGGCGACCAAACCTCGCTCGAACTGGGAACACCTGCGGAAGACATCGCGCCGCCGCTCAGCACAGCCATTTTCATCCGTGCCCTGAACTTTCCGGAAACGCAGGATGACACCGAAGGCTTCAACGCATTGCGTGTCGCGCTGAAAGACCGCAAGACAGCGCAGCTTGTGCAAGCCTCGCAGGACGTTCTGACGCTGCTCAGCCAGGAAGGCATCTATATGGATGACCTGCGGCCCGATATGGCCCGGCCTGAAATCTGGCGTCAATTCGCCCAAGGCACACGCGGACGCGCTGTGGCCGCGTTAGGAGGTGTCCGCGACAGGTCCTCATTGGCGCTGACAGCGGCACGCATGAAACAGGACCCGATTTTTCGCGACGCGGCCCATCATTTCCTGCGTCGTTTTGACAAGATGATGGCCGAGTTTGAACCCACCGCAAGCGATGCGGAACTGAGCGCGCTGGGCGAAACCCGCACAGCACGTGCCTTTATGTTGCTGGGTCGCGTGGCTGGAACCTTCGACTAGGAATGTGCCACAGGCCAAGACATCTTGGTCGCGCTGCTAAAGCCGAAAAGGTATTTGAGCGGTCCGGTTTTTTCCTCAGCTACCGGCCGGAACCCTTCGCGCTCGTATAAGGCCCGGGCACGCGGGTTGGTATCGATTACATCCAGTTGAACCTCTGACATGTTCCGATCGCGGGCCTCTTGTTTAATGGCATTCAAAAGGGCCGTACCCACGCCTCTGCCTCGGGCTTCAGCAGCGACAAATATGCCGTCCATCTGAAAGACTTCCGGTTTCAAGTCACGTTCCAGCAGGCTTAATATGCAGGCGCGCCATACGGCCCCGAACCAGCCATAGATGCCTGCAAGATCAGACATGCTGCCTCCGGCCGAACCGCCGTCGCGCGTTTTGAACCCCGCCAACCCCAACATACAGCCTGTGTCATCTCGCGCGACGAGCGCGAAATTCGGGTTCAAAGCGATTTCAAAAAAGGCCAAACCTTTTTCATCTGGCCCCATGACCTTGTGCAGCTTGGCCGAGAACGCCTGCCAGAACAGCGCCGCGGCCTGAGCGCGTTCGTGATCAGCAAAACCTGCAGAAATCGCGATGGTCAAACACCAAAGCTCCCATACGGTATGAAACGCACGGTATCGCCCGGTTTGATGTGCCGCGCGCCATCCTCGATTTCGACCAGCCCTTCGGCCCAGCTGAGGCCACTGATCCGGCCCGAGCCTTCCGAGTGAAACACTTCGACGCGCCCATCCCGCATACGGGCGCGCAAGTATTCACGACGGCCCGGTTTTTTGCGTTTTTCAAATGCAGCAGGAACGTCAAACCCTTGCGGTTCCGTCCAGCCTTCGCCCGACATCAAGCTCAGCGCGGGGCGCGCAAAGATCAGCGTGCAGACCATGGCAGCCACCGGGTTGCCCGGCAGGCCAAACACCGGCACGCCTGACCACAAACCCAAAGCCAACGGACGCCCCGGCTTCAAGGCGATCCGCCAGTGCTGCATCGCCCCCGCCTCTTGCAACAGTGCCGACACATGATCTTCGTCACCTGCTGACGCGCCTCCGCTGGTCAGGATCACATCAGCCTGCCCCGCGGCTTGATCCAAACGGCCCCGCAGAGCATTCCGATCATCCGCGACACGCCCCACATCAACGGGCACAAATCCCATGCGTTCGATCAACGAAAGCAGCATCGGGCGGTTGGCATCGAAAATCTGTCCCGGAACCGCGCTATCTCCGGGTTCGATCAACTCATCCCCTGTCGAGACCACAGCCACACGCAGCGGCTGACGCACATTCACCTGCGCGATACCCACCGCAGACAGCAACGCAAGATCGGCAGGAGTCAACCGGCGCCCGGCGGGCAAAGCCATATCACCTGCCACCACATCTTCACCCGCGCGCCGCGTGTTCGCGCCTTTTTTCAACGGGCCTCGGAAGGCAATATGGCCGTCTTTGACCGTGACATCCTCTTCCAGAATGACCGTATCCACACCATCAGGCAGTGCAGCGCCCGTCAGGACACGCAAAGCCCAACCTTCGGGCACATGGCCGTCAAACGGGATTCCCGCCGCCGCGCGCCCATCCATCAGCGGCATGACCTGCGTGCCATCCGGTGCGGGGCCCGCAAACCCAAACCCGTCCACAGCCGTGTTGGGCTGGGGCGGATTGGAGCGTCGGGCGATCACATCTTCGGCCAGAATGCGGCCACTTGCCTTGGTCAGCGCAAGCGTTTCCACTGACGTGATCGGATGCAATCTGTCGCGAAGATAGGCCAACGCCTCGTCCACAGGTGTCCACTCCACCCCGGCAGGCAACGCGAAACAATCGTTTCGCAAAGGGGGTGGGGCTATGTTCGGCTTGTCCTGAGCTACACCCAATATCCAACCTTCCTCTGCCGCTGAGACATTCAATTGCGCATCCAACTCCTGCTCTGTCAAACGCGACAGAGTCAAGGCGACCTGTTCGACCTGCCAGGCATCCTTGATCCTTCCCTGCGGAGGTTTGCCTAAATTGAGCGAGGGCCAGACTTCCACAAAAGCAACTGGCCTATCCAGCGCTTCAAATGGCCAGATCGCGATCTTTCCCGCAAACCGGTGGCGGAGGCGGTTCAGAACCGGCAGCCCCATCATTACCTGCCCGCCGACTGCCCCCGCGCCTGCCATTTGCCAGCAGGTGAAGCTGCCTTTTGCCAAGGTTTCAACAATGCGGCGGTCCGGGAAAGGGTTGGAATAGTCCGTTTTCCTGCGCGGCAGACCGTCGATGTCTCGTCGCAATCCGTTCATCCAGAACGGGCCTTTTCCGCCAAACTTCAGGTTGATCCGGCCTGCCAGATCAAATCGGTTATTCGCCTTGGGCGTATCCTCAATATGCCGCTCGAACCAGTCCCACAAAACCAGGGGGTCGTCCGAACCCGTCACCGCCCGGGCAAACCCCGTTGGATAGCCAAACGGGAAATCGAATCCCAAAAACAGGCGGCGACCGGCCTCAAGCTCGGCACGGATCAGAGCCTCAAGCCATTCTTCTGCAACCACCCTGTTGCGCAGGTATTCGGGCTGCAAAACCTGCCCTTCGCGCACAGTACAGGCCCAAATTGCGTCTTTGCGCGGGGTCGGTCCGGTATCGTTTCCGCCAGACCAATCCACCATGGCAAAGGTCTGGAACAGGCTCACAAACCGACCTCTTTCAGGATGAAGTCCGCAATCCCGGCAGTGTCGTTCAAGTCGAAAACCGGGCGGTCCAGATCTAGCGGAGTGTCGCTGGCCACTGCCAGAATGGTCGTGTTCTTTGGGGCCATCAGCGCATGGCCCGCCTCAGCACGGAAAGCTTCGATCTTGGGGTGGCCTTCGCGCTTGAAACCTTCGATTAGCACCAGATCGACCGGGGCAAGCCGTGCAAGCAGATCAGCCAATGGCGGCTCGGGCGCGCCGCGCAGCTCTTGCATCACGGCAATGCGCTGACCTGAGGCAAGTAGTACCTCGCTGGCCCCTGCGACGCGGTGGCGGTGACTGTCGGTGCCGGGTTGATCCACATCGACACTGTGATGCGCATGTTTGACAGTCGAAACCGTAAAGCCCCGGCCTGCGATCTCGGCCACCAGCCGTTCCATCAGTCCGGTTTTGCCAGCATTCTTCCAGCCGGTGACGCCAAAGACCCTCATGCCTGCTCCAACAATGTCCGGGCGTGATCCAGATCTTCGGGCGTGTTGACGTTGAAGAACGGATCAAACGGATCGGCATCGAACAACGCCTCACGCCCATCATGTTTGTCTGTCCATAACACCACCTTGCGCAACCCGTCCGTCAGCGCCGCCCGCAGATCATCGCGCAGCGCGACGGGCCAGAGGCCGAATGTCGGATGCCGGTTGACCCGTCTGCCGCCGCCGGATTTCAGCGCCTCGTCGCCGGTGCGCGGGGTTGTGGCCAGAACCAGAGGGTGCACCTGACCCTCTGCCGCATCTTGCAATCGCACCACTAAATCGCGCGGGAAGAATGGTGTGTCTGCAGCGGCGGTCACAATGCTGTCTGCCCCTTGTTCTGCCGCCCAATCGAGCCCGGCCAGCACCCCGGCCAAAGGCCCCGCGAACCCTTCGATTGTGTCAGGAAGCACAGGCAGGTTCAGGTCGGAAAACCGCGCAGGATCACCATTGGCATTCAGCGCCAGCCCACTGACCTGTGGCGACAGGCGTTCGATCACATGGGACAACAGGCTTTGCCCATCGATCTGCAACAAGCCCTTGTCGCCACCACCCATTCGGGTTGCCTGCCCACCTGCGAGTATAATGCCGAGGGTTTTTTTCATCACGTCACCCATTGGCACTCTTCCGACGATGTTTCTTGTCTTCGACCGCAACGGTTGACGGATCCACGTCGCGCAGCAGGCGATCCTCGCCCGACAGGCAGACAAAGCGTTGCCCGCGCATCCGGCCGATTAGGGTCAGCCCAACCTCGCGCGCGATTTCGACGCCCCAGGCGGTAAAGCCTGAGCGCGACGCCAGAACCGGGATACCCATCATCGCCGTTTTAATGACCATCTCGGATGTCAGGCGACCTGTGGTGTAAAGGATCTTGTCCGCTGCACCCTCGCCTTCGGACAGCATCCAACCTGCGATCTTGTCGACGGCGTTGTGGCGGCCCACATCCTCCATATAGACCAGCGGGCGGTTTTCCTTACACAGGACCGTGCCATGGATTGCCCCCGCCTCAAGATACAGCGACGGGGTGCGATTGATTTTAGAGGCCAGATCGTACAGCCAAGAGGTCCGCACCTGAACCTGCGGCAGTTGCACGTCCTCAAGCCCCTCCATCATGTCACCGAACACCGTTCCAACGGCACATCCGCTGGTGCGGGTCTTTTTCTTCAGCTTGTCTTCGTATGATGTCTCGCGCGCCGTGCGGACAATTACGGTCTCAAGATCATCGTCATACTCCACACGGGTAATCTGATCATCCGCAAGCAGCATCCCCTGATTGCGCAGGAAGCCCAGCGCCAGATATTCGGGATAGTCACCAATCGTCATCGCCGTCACGATTTCCTGAGAATTAAGGAAGATCGTCAACGGGCGTTCTTCGACCACCGAGATCTGGCTGACCTCGCCGTTCTGGTCCACACCCTCAACCGCCCGGGTCAGGCGAGTTGCCCTCGGATCAGGCGCGATAAGATAGTCCGACAGGTCGAATTCCGTGGCCAATTGCAACCCCTTCTCAAGACAGTTACTGCTGCTCGCATTACCATAGGATTTAGCCATGGCCGCTGCCACATCCAAGTCATACTTCTGGAAAGGTTTTCGGGACGGAACGCCCTTTGTCTTTGTCGCCGTCCCCTTTGGTCTGTTGTTCGGCGTTTTCGCGACCGAAGCCGGGTTGGATATTGTTCAAACCATCGCCTTTTCGGCGACCGTGTTCGCCGGAGCCGCCCAGTTCACGGCGCTGCAACTTTTGCAGGATCAGACGCCAACGATAATCGTATTGATCTCGGCGCTGGCTGTGAACCTGAGGGTCGCGATGTATTCCGCATCTCTTACGCCCTATCTGGGTGCGGCCCCTCTGTGGCAGCGCGCCTGTGCCGCCTATTTGATCGTCGATCAGTCTTATGCTTGTTCGATCGTGCGGTTCGAGAAAGAACCTGACCTGACGATCCCACAGCGCATGGCGTATTTTTTTGGCTCGGTTACGCCGATCACGCCGCTTTGGATCTTGGCGACCATCATCGGCGCTGTCCTTGGGGCGCAAATCCCGGAAAGCTGGGCGCTGGATTTTGCTCTGCCGATTACTTTTCTGGCTATGGTCGGGCCGATGATGCGCACCTTGGCACATGTGATCGCGGCGTTGGTCGCCATAGTCGTCGCGCTGCTGACAGTGGGTGTGCCGTACAATCTGGGCCTGCTGATTGCCGGTGCGGCGGGGATGATGGCCGGTGCACAGGCCGAACTCATGCTGGAACGGAGGTCGTCATGACCCAGATCGACCCAACCACCATGTGGATCATCATTGTGGGCCTGGCGGTGGGCAGCTATGCGCTGCGATTTACCTTTATCGGGCTTGTTGGCGATCGCCCTATGCCGCCCTGGCTGCTGCGGCATCTGCGCTATACGGCTGTTGCGATCCTGCCCGCACTGATTGCGCCTTTGGTGGTGTGGCCCTCTGCAACCGGCGGACAACCGGACATCCCCCGTATGTCGGCGGCAGCCGTGGCACTGATTGTGGGTCTGATCAGCAAGAACGTATTGGCGGCGATCTTTTCAGGGGCCGCCACTCTGTATGGATTGCTGTACCTATTGGGATAGCGCCGCGTCCAGCTGATTGAGGCGCGCGTTATTGGCGGCCAGACCTTTTTGAAGGTCGGCATCGTCACTTTCGCGGTATTCTTCGGTTACAACACCCGGCAGCTGTGCAAATTGCTCGGACAATTTGATCGGGTAGAAGGTCACATCGATCTGCTCGAACCCCGGCACCTGCTTAAGCAACTGCGCAGTGGCGTTGGCACAGAATGCCCCGGCGACAGGGCCGGATTGTTTTGCCAGCTGCAGGGCGATTTCAGCTTGCTGCGGTGTGACTTGAACGGTCTGGATACGGGCATAATGCGTTTCCCGCGCGTGCGAGCTGCGATAGGCCTGCTCGACCGCTGGGGTAATGCCATACAGGACATCGTCCTTCACCGGCACGATATCGGCCCGGAATGAACCGGCCGGGTCAAAGATCACGCGCTCGCTGCCCGAAATCATCAACGACGTATGCGCACCGGACCCGCTGCGCGTGTTGATCATTGTGTACAGCGTCAGAGTGGACTGCCCAGGGTCACTATAGGATCGAGCAACAATTTCAGCCCGATCCGCCTGCGGACGGTTCGAAACAGCGCAGCCAGCGACTGTTGCTGCCAACAGGCAGGCGATCAAAACCCTGAACAACGTTGCCCCCGAAACGCTTACGAGGCGAAAACCGCCAGGAACAGGCACAGGAAGGCAATCGCGACCACGCACCATGTTGTGGCTTTGATGAAACCGTTGAAAGTTTTGGTTTGGACAGTGATGTCCATCTCGCCGTGCTTGTGTTCAGCCATGAGTCTCAGAATCCCAGTTCGCGTGTTTGATCTGTTGGATAATAGAAAACCAAACGCCTGTCACCACGTCATTCGCGCGCAGGGTGTGCTTACTTTAGAACCGAGCACCCCGGATACCCAAACCCCCACCGCCAGGGCAAACCACTGCACGGCCCGCCACCGAACCGCACGGCTCCGTACATCGTGTCTGCGGTAATCGCGTGTACGGTGCGAATCTGGTCAGAAGTCATGTCGTAACGGGCGGCATAGTCTTCCGCATAACGCTTTCCGTGCTCCACGACACAGGCGTGCAGAGCATCATCCGCTGTCAGGCGCGCGTCATAGCTTTCCTCTGCCGACAGCGCACCGCCTGCGTTGTGATAGGCTTGGTCATGGGCTACGCAACAATATTCCCACGGTGGGTGCTCTTCATACAACTCACCAACTTGTGGAAACTGCTTGGCCACCCAGCGCCAACTGGCCGACAAACCGCCCGAACAGCCATCCGTTTCGAACGCAGTCAATTCCGCGTCCATGCTTTGATCCACCAGCGCACGGTGCGACGGCATCTCAAAACTGCGCATGAAATCCTGAGCAGACGCAGCCAGTGGTGAAAGCAACAGAATCAGCGTCAGTTCAAGGGCTTTCATCGCGCATTGCCTCAGTATCGACCTGCAATCCAAACGTTGTGGCAAGCCATAGCAACAGCCGCTCGCCCGGCCCCATTTCGGCGCGCACGCGCAAAACTTCGTTGGCCATGGCAGGGCGGTCGGTGATCAGCCCGTCCACACCCATCGAGGCCATTTTGGACATCTGCAACGGGTCGTTCACCGTCCAGACGTAGATATCTTTACCCGCGTCCTGGACCTTGCGGATCAAACCCGGAGTCACCATCCCCGCATTGACCGCCACAAATTCGCCTTCCAACCCAGAAAGATCCCCAACGGCGGTGGCCGCCAAAACGCCAGTCCGCCAGTCCGGTCGCAATTTCTTCATCTTTTGCACTGCCGGATATTTCAGCGACATGGTCGCAATATCATCCTGCATCCCAAGCTCTTCCACCAGATTGATCACCCGGTTTTCGAGATCGACATCGTGACCGTAGTATTTCAGTTCGATCAGCACCTTGGACTTACCCTTGGCTGCTTCCAGTACCTCGCGCAGGGTCGGCGTGCGCTCCGAGGCATATTCCGGCCCGAACCAACTGCCAATGTCGATGTCGGCCACATCCTCCATGGTGGCGTCCCAGACCTTCAGGTTGACGCCAGCCAGCTTCATGAAGTCACTGTCATGGGCCACGATCACCACATCATCGGCCGTTTCCTGAACGTCAATCTCGACCCAATCCGCGCCATCCTCAATCGCCTTCAACACCGCAGCCATGGTGTTTTCAGGCCGTATGGCCGCAGCGCCCCGGTGGCCAATGACGTCGGCATGATCCGGCGCCTGCACACGTTCCAACAGGCCCTGGCCGAACCAAACGCCAATACCCAGCGCGGCCAAAGCCGCTGCAACTGTCACAAACACAGGCGCGCGGATTTTTCGGGGTTCGGGGTGGGCAATATCCTTGGCATCTGCATCAAAAAAACCATCCAGCAAAACCGCAAGTGCGCCCAGTGCAGTCGCCGCCAGAACCAACCCCGCCAAAGACCAAAGCGCTGCGATGATCAGACTAAAAATCAGCGCAAGCCTGAGGCTGCCACCTTCTTGTATCGGAACCAGCGCAAACAAAAGACTGGCCACCCCTGCGATCAAAGCCGCAATGACAAGCCGTGTCGCCAGCCACAGAGCAAGTTCGATCTTCAATCGCCCACGCTGGCCTTCCATCCTCTGCTCGCTTTGCAAGAAAGCCGCACGGGGCGACGCACCTTCAAACAGAACCAGATGCAGGGCCAGTGCCCAACCGGATAGACGTCGGATCAATACCCACGCCAGCGCCAGAACGACCAATCCGATCAGGACAACTGCCACCTGAAAGGCAGGGGGGTGGAAGGTCAGGTAGTAGTTGATGTCATATTCCGTCAGCGTCCACCACGCGATCAGCCCCGCGACGGCCACAAATGGCAGCGCAAGCAGCAGAACACGCAGAATAAACCGCACCGCAAACCCAAACAGCGCCGGAAAACGGGACAGGTTCAGCGCCAGCGCTGCGCTGCCCGCGCGCCAAGGGTCGCTTTCGCCCATGCGCAAAGACCCGGCCATGACAGAGAACACAAAAACCTCAGCCAGCAAAAACAGGCTTAGCACGGCGATACCAGCAATGAACCCGGCCGGAGACAGCAGGAACATTGCAATGTCCTGATCCGTCAGCGCCGTCTGATCCGACAAAGAAACCGCCAGGTTGACCGCCACCGCGACACCCGGCGCGATCAGCGCCACCAGCAGCAAACGCACAGCAACATAGATCGGGACAAAGACCATACGCCGGGCCCAGGACCCGGCATAGGCATGTGAAACGGCTTGAAAAAATCTGCTCACGCGGCGGCCTCCGAAATGATGCACTCATTCAAAGGCGCGCAAGCGTGAATTGCAAGTCAGCTGTCTTCCAGATCAGCAGCCAGACGGAATCCGATGCGGTTGGCGGGCTTGTCTTCGACCGATTTGGGCAATGCCCGCAGCATCACGTTCAACTGGCTGACATGCTGCACCAATTGCGTGCGGGCCCCTGCCCCGTCAGATCCATAGAATGTGATCATGTCGGGGTCGAAATATCCCATACCTTCGATCCGCATCACACCGGCATCCCCACCGGTAAAGCCCATTGCGACCTCGTGATCACCATCCAGTGTTTTTTCAAAGTTCTGGATATACATGATCAGTCGTTCATAAGCCCATTGCGCGGGGCTTTTGTTTTCCACCGGCTTGTTCAGAGGCTCAGGAAGGGTTTTGGTACCGGACTCGGCTTTTGGATCGGCATGAACCTCGTGGCAGCGCGGCAAGGCGGCGGCTTCGGCAGCCTCGGCCGAGGTTTCAATCTGGTCCTGCATTCTTTTCTACCCTTTGCGCTGATACAGCCAAGCCCCGTCCGCGCGCTGCGTTCGGGTCACAGCGTCAATGTGGTAGAGATGATTCATATGTGCAACCGCCTCGACCAGCGCCAGCCCATATTCGCCTTCGCGGATTGTACGTTTGAACAGCGGCAGAAAACAGTCGGCGGCGGCTTTGGGTTCGTCCAGATGGTCCAGCAAACGCTCCAACGCGCTTTGGTGGTTGTCGATCAGCTGTTTCATGCGCAAAGGCAGCCCGGTAAAGGGCAATTTGTGCCCGCCCAGAACCAGATGATCCGGCCGGGCCAGCGTCTGAAGTCGCTCGCACGCCTCCATCCAGGCCGAGACCGGATCGGCCATGGGTTCGGTTGCATAAACGCCTAAATTAGGGCTGATCGAGCTGAGGATCTGATCACCGCTGAGCACCAGATTGTCGTCGCGGCTCCAGAACGTGGCATGTTCCGGGGCGTGGCCGTTGCCCATATGCACATCCCAATCGCGCCCGCCCATGCGGATCACATCGCCCTGCTGTATCCGGGTAAAGCCCAAGGGCATGGGATAGACCGTGTCGGCAAAATTGAACGGACGATCCTGCATCCGCGCATTCAGAATCTCGGACGCCATGCCAGAACTGCGATAGAAATCAAGCGTCTCTTGCGGCCATGTCTCTTGCACATCCAGCGTCAGCATCCGTGCAAACAACCATGAGGTTCTGCTGGTCACCAGCTCAGCCCCGTGTTCCGACTGAAACCACCCGGCATTGCCCACGTGATCGGGGTGATGATGCGTGACAACCACGCGTTTTATCGGTTTGCCCGCCAAAGGGCCATCCATCAGGGTCTGCCAGATGCGCCGTGTCTTGTTCGAGGACAGACCGGTGTCGATTACCGTCCAGCCATCACCATCGTCCAGAGCATAGATGTTGACGTGATCCAGGGCCATTGGCAGCGGCAGGCGCATCCAAAGAACCCCGTCGGCAATCTGGATGGCTTGGCCTGTCGCGGGCGGTTCGTCCCACGGATATCTGATTCCCAATACGCGATCCCCGTCCATCAGGCTGCCAACTCGTCCACGCTCAGCGCAAAAAGATCATCCGCCCCACCCTGAGCACGGGCCAAAAGACCAGAATGCTCGGGAAGCAAGGCGTTGATATAGTATCGCGCCAACTTGGCCCGTGGTCCATCAGGGTCGGCCAGAGCTGCGGTCAGGTGGTAATGCCCACCCAGCACACGGGCAAATGCCTGCAAATACGCCGCTGCACCCGCAAAGCGGTCATTCATGTTGTCCTGCGCCACCAGCCATTCGGTCGCCTCGCGCAGTGTTTCAGTGGCCTCCCAGACCGGGCCGGCGAGATCCGGTACAGTGGCGCGGGCGCGCTCAGCCTGATCCTCAATCTCGTCGAGAAGATTTGACGCGGCCTCGCCCCCATCCATCATCTTACGTGCGACAAGATCCATCGCCTGAATTCCGTTTGTACCTTCGTAAATCGCAGTCACCCGGACATCGCGATAGAACTGCGCGGCCCCGGTTTCTTCGATATACCCCATACCGCCATGCACCTGAACACCGGTTTCGGCCACGCGTATGCCTGTTTGCGTTCCAAACGCTTTGCCAATCGGCGTCAACAGGGCCGCGCGCGCAGCCCAGTCTGCGTCTCCGGTGGCCTCGGCCATGTCTATCGCGGCAGCATTAGCCATCAAAATGGCACGCGCTGCGAAAACATCAGCCCGCATGTCCATCAGCATGCGGCGCACATCCGCATGATCGATAATCGCGCCCGACGGCGTTTTGCCTTGCTTGCGTTCCTGCGCATAGGCCAGCGCATGTTGATAAGCGCCTTCCGCTGCACCAACGCCCTGCCCGCCCACGCCCAGACGGGCGTTGTTCATCATGGTGAACATTGCGGCCATGCCACCATGCTCTTGCCCGACAAGCCAGCCTTTGGCTCCGTCGTACTGCATCACGCAGGTGGGTGAGCCGTGAAGGCCCATTTTGTGTTCCAGAGATACCACATGCAGGTCATTGGCCACGCCAGGGTTCCCATTAGCATCCGGCAGGTATTTTGGCACCAGGAACAGGGATATTCCTTTTGTACCAGGCACACCATCCGGCAAACGGGCCAGCACCAGATGGCAGACATTCTCGGCAAAGTCGTTGTCACCCCACGAGATGTAAATCTTTTGCCCTGTGATCGCATATGTCCCATCACCGTTCGGCTCAGCTTTGGAGGTCAATGCGCCCACATCCGAACCGGCTTGTGGTTCGGTCAGGTTCATTGTTCCCGACCACGCGCCCGACATCATCTTGGGCAAATAAAGGGCCTTAAGCTCGTCACTGGCGTGATGTTCCAGCGCCTCAATCTGGCCCTGGCTCATCAACGGAGCGACCTGCAAGGACAGGCACGCTGCGCTCATCATCTCGTTCACGGCTGTTGCGATCGTTATCGGCAGGCCCATTCCACCGTATTCGGGATCACCGCTCATGCCGATCCAGCCCCCGTCGGCTATCGCCTTCCAGCCTGCTGCAAATCCCTCGGGGCTTTTGACTACCCCATTTTCAAGTCGTGCGGGATCCAGATCACCAGAGCGCTGCAACGGGGCCATGACCTCTTCACACATCTTACCTGCTTCGGTCAGGATTGCGGTCACGACATCGACGCTGGCCTCGGCAAACTTTTCGGTCGCAGCGATCTGGTCAAACCCGACCACGTGGTCCAGCAGAAACTGATAGTCTGAGATTGGGGCGCGATAGGGCATGACAACTCTCGAACGTCTAGAGGATCAGAATACGTCGACGGGCTTGGAATCACGGACAAGCGCCGCTAAGCGTATGGGTCTTGATCGATTACCTACCGTTCCTCTTGTTTCAGGCAACCAAAACGCGGCGTCACCAGATATGATCTCATCCGGCACTCAGGAACTGACGGCTGATCCCCACGGCATCGCGCGGGCGGCAGATTTGTTGCGTCAGGGCCTTCTTGTCGCCCTGCCAACCGAGACGGTTTATGGGCTCGGCGGAGACGCCCGCAATGGAAAGGCCGTCGCGTCAATTTACGAGGCCAAGGGGCGGCCCAGCTTCAACCCGTTAATCGCCCATGTCGCCTCAGTCAGCGCGGCGCAGAGGTTTGTGCAATGGTCCGATCAGGCCGAGCAACTGGCGCACGCCTTCTGGCCCGGTCCGCTTACTTTGGTTTTGCCGCTGCGCGAGGGGCACGGAATATCCTCGCTTGTGACTGCCGGGTTAGACACGCTTGCGGTTCGGGTGCCTGCGCATCCCACCGCGCGCGCCTTGTTGACTGCATTCGATGGGCCGATTGCAGCGCCTTCGGCAAACCCGTCAGGTCAGATCAGCCCCACAACAGCAGATCACGTATGGTCGGGTCTGGGGGGCAAGATCGCCGCAATTCTGGATGCCGGGCCGTGCGGCGTTGGTGTGGAATCCACAATCGTCGGACTGGCCGGAGAGCCCACATTGCTACGACCCGGCGGCGTCGCGCTGGAACAGATCGAACAGGAACTGGGGGTGCATCTGCACCTGCATCAATCCGGTGATCTGCTCACCGCTCCGGGGCAACTTCAATCGCATTATGCGCCGGACGCGCCAGTCCGCCTGAATGCCGCGTCCCGTCAGGGCGATGAGGTCTTGCTTGGCTTTGGCCCGGTGGATTGTGATTTGAACCTGTCCTTGGACGGCAATCTGACCGAGGCCGCCGCAAACCTTTTTGCATCGCTGCACGAGTTGAACAAAACCGGGCGACCTATTGCGGTTTCTCCGGTGCCTGATACCGGACTGGGCACAGCGATAAACGACCGGCTACGCCGCGCGGCAGCACCACGCGACTGCTGATCAGGCCCGGCCAGCGCTGGCGGACAGAGTCAAAGGATCCACGCCCAAAGTTGCCAGCGCAGCCTCCCATTTTTCATCATCAGGCACGTCGAAGACCAGTTTGGAAGCTGCTTCAGTGGTCAGCCAGCCATTCATGGCGATTTCGTCTTCAAGCTGGCCCGGACCCCAACCGGCATAACCCAGTGCCAGCATCGAATTCAGCGGCCCGGTGCCCGAGGCAAGGTCTTCGAGCACATCCAGCGTCGCGGTCATGCTGAACTCTTCCGAGATCTGCATCGAATGCAAGTTGGCCTCATAATCCGCGCTGTGCAGAACAAAGCCGCGCGACATCTCGACAGGGCCGCCAAAATGGACCAGCCGTTCGCCAATAACCGGAATACGGCACGCGATGTTGAGCTGACCCAGCAAAGTCTTGATGCGCAGGTCCGAAGGTTTGTTGACGATCAGCCCCATCGCACCGTCATCGCCATGGCTGCACATGTAAACCACCGAATGGTCGAATCGCGGGTCGCCCATACCGGGCATCGCAATCAACAGTTTTCCGGTTAAATCCATGGGCCAATATCTCTTTCTCACCTCCGTCAACAATGGCCCCGCCACCCCGGTGTTTGCAAGAGAACAACGGGTAATTCGACAGATTTCATTGCAGTGACCGGATCGTGACTTGGAATCCGGCCGCAGCCCGCGCATGTATTAGGAATGAAGATGTCGATCAAATCCACAGCCGCCATTGCGTTTACCTGCCTGACTTTGTCCTCTCCGGCCACCTCTCAGAGTTTGGATGATGTGGTGCAACTGGACGTTCTGGATGGCGGTCGAACCGCAAACGGCACGTATCTGAGCGCCCTGAGGCTAACCCTCAAAGACGGTTGGAAAACCTATTGGCGCGCACCCGGTGATGCTGGCATCCCGCCCCAATTCGACTGGAAACGCTCAAGAAACGTTGGGCATGTGGACATCACCTGGCCCGCGCCCGAGGTTTTTGACCAGAATGGCCTACAGTCGATTGGTTACGAAAACCAGCTGATTCTGCCGATTGAAATTACACCGCAAAACCCTGCCAAACCCGTCCGCCTGCAAGGCGAGATGGATCTGGGCGTTTGCAAGGATGTGTGCATCCCCGAACGATTGGATTTTGACCACACACTGGACGCTGAAGCAGGCCGAAACCCCGCTATTGCAGCGGCTCTGGCGCAACGTCCCTACTCGGCGCAGGAAGCCCGCGTCAGCAAAGCCACCTGTAGTCTCACACCAACGCAAGACGGGATACAAATCGAAGCTCGGGTCACGATGCCATCCGCAGGGGGCCGCGAAGTCGCTGTGATCGAGCCCGGAAACCCCGTTCTCTGGGCATCGCAACCGGTGTCGCAGCGCGAAGGTGATACGCTGGTGGCGCAGGCCGAAGTCATCAACGCGTCCGGGGCACCTTTCGCGCTGGACCGGTCCGAGATCCGGATCACCGTTCTGGGTGCCAATCACGCCGTCGATATTCTGGGTTGCAGCGCGGGCTGAGGGTGTGAGCCGAACTCCAAAAATCGGCGCTCTGGCGGTTGTTCTGCATCAGGATCAGGTTCTTCTGGTACAACGCAGCAAACAGCCGGATGTCGGGTTGTGGGGCTTTCCAGGCGGCCATGTGGAATGGGGGGAGACCGTTCTGCAAGCGGCCCAGCGCGAGTTGCGTGAGGAAACCTCGGTGATTGCAGAACCGTCACACTATCTAAAAAATCTGGATCTTCTGCGGCACGATCCCAATGGGCAGGTCCTGTCCCACTACCTGCTGGTTGGTGTCGCCTGCACGTATCTCTCTGGCGCGCCCGAAGCTGGCGACGACGCACTGGATGCACGTTGGTTTCCAATCGACCAGATACGTGAAGGCAGCCTGCCGATGAGCGCGCGGGTTGCCGATCTCATGGAATACGCTCTGCGTGACGTTTAGGTTCCTGCTGATCGGGTGAGCCGGCCATACAGCAACCCGGACAGCACCATGCTCAGCACCAGAATCGGCAGGGCTCCGGCCAGGAACGCGCCCAGCCCCATCTGCAGTACCGGGATACCTTCTGCGTCAGCGTAAAGACCCTGGAAAATACCAATTGGCGCACCGGTCACAGTTGGCCAGATCATCGTCAGAGCAAACCAAACCGCCAAGGCGGCGGCTGTACTCATCAGAGCGCCCCGAACCACCCGGTCCGGCGCGCGCGCCGCGCGGCGCATGGCGGTCATCGGGCGCGCGACATCATTGAGGATCGCAAGCAGGGCAGGCACGAGGATCAGAACCAGAAGCATCCCAAACCCAAGCCCATAGACCAAGGTGATCACGGTCGGCTTCAGGAATTGCGCCTGTTGCGATCCCTCGTAGAGCAGCGGCGCAAGCCCAAGAACCGTTGTCAGTGTGGTCAGCATAACGGGCCTCAGCCTGTCGGCTGTGCCCTCAACAATTGACGGCACCAGACCGCGATCCTGCTGATACCCATCTATCGTGGTCACAAGCACAATAGAGTCGTTGATAATGATCCCGGTCATACCCAACAATCCGACCACCGTGAACATACTGAGAGGCACATCCCAGATGTAGTGGCCCCAGATCGCGCCGACGAGGCCAAAGGGGATAATCGCCATAACCACCAACGGCCTCGACCAGCTTGCAAACACCCAGGCCAGCACAAGGTAAATTCCGGTCAGACACAGGATCAGCCCGGTACGCGCTTCGGCAAGAAACTCGTTTTCTTGCTCACTCAGACCCGACATGCGCCATTCAACCTGACGTTCGGCTGCGATGTTTGGCAGAATTTCGTCCTGCATCATCCGTTCGATTTCAGCAGCGCGCGCCGGATCATCCTCGGAGATATCTCCCGTGACCGAAACAACCCGAATGCCGTTTTCGCGCCGCACAATCGAAAAACCTGAATTACGCTCAACGGAAACGATGTCGGCCAACGGCACATAAACCCCATCCGGCGAACGCATAAGGGTGCGTTCAAGAAAATCTGCCGTCAACTCACCTTCGGGCAATTCAACCCGTATCTCAGTGCTGCGCGGGCCGTCAGGGAAGGTGGCCGCTTCGACCCCGTTCAGACGGTTGCGCAGCGCGCGGCCCAGCGTTTCGATCCGAAAGCCCAGTGCCTGCCCCTGAGCTGTCAGGTCCAGAATGAACTCTTCCTTGTCATAGGCCAGAGTGTCTTCTAGCGCCGAAACCTCGGGGAATCTCGACAATGCAGTCTGCAGATCCTCAGACGCCGCCTTTAGAACATTCACGTCCGATCCAAAAAATTGCACATCAATGGCATCGCCGCCGGGGCCGGACCGCCAGCCCCGGAAGGTCAGCACTTCGACATTCGGGTGCCGCGGCACGAAGTCCTGCAATTCGCCCACAAATTCAAAACTGGAATAGGGCCGCAGGTCGGCGTCAATCAATTCGATCGAAATCCCGCCCAGAACATCGCCGCCTTTGCCGTCTGCCGCTGCCAGACCACGGCCAGCGGTGCCCCCGACCTCGGCCAGAACAAATTCAATCGGATTCTGGCCATAACGCTCTTCATAGATCTGGCCCAGCTCGTCGGTGGCGTTCTGCAGAATGCGCATCATTTCCAGCGTATCCGACCGGGTCGAGCCTTCGCGCATGATGAACCCACCACTGACTGAGCTGCGTTCCGGCGCGTTGAAGAAGCGCCAATTCACATCGCCACGGATGAACAAGGCAACCTGACTGGCCAGAATCGCGATCATCAAAGCCACAACAGCGTATCGCGCCCAGATCACCCAGGCGATCAACGGGCGGAACAGATGATCCCGCACCCAACGGAAGCCCCGGTTCACAACACGGTTCGGCAGATCATACCAGTGTTCCTTGGCGGAATGCGCAATCGCGTGTGCCATATGGTTGGGCAGAATGAGGAAGCATTCAACCAGCGACGCGATCAGAACCGCAATCACCGTGAAAGGAATATCGCGGATCAGCTCTCCGAAGCGACCACCTACCAATGTCAGACCGAAGAACGCGATCACCGTCGTGACAGTTGCTGCCAAAACCGGCATCGCCATTCGCCGGGCAGCCCGTTCCGCCGCCACTACAGGCGGTTCGCCCAGACGGCGGGCGCGGAAATCAGCGTGTTCACCCACCACAATGGCGTCATCCACCACGATGCCGAGGGTAATGATCAGGCCAAACAGCGAGACCATGTTCAGCGACAACCCACCCAGGTACATCAGCGCAATGGCAGCCGACATCGCCACAGGAATACCGGCCGCAACCCAGAAAGCGATGCGTGCATTCAGGAAAAGGAACAACAGGCAGACCACAAGGCCCAAACCCATCAGACCATTGTCGACAAGGATATTCAGGCGGTCGGTGATGGCCTGGGCCCGGGTGCGGATCAACTCGATCTTCACGCCTTCGGGCACGCTGGCCTGCATCTCGCGGGCGACATCTTCAACTGTGTGCTGGATTTCGATGGCATCGCCCTGGTTTGACCGGTCAACCCGGATCGACATGGCCGGGTGGTCACCGACAAAATAGCTGCGGTCGCGCGTAACCCCCTCAACCCGAATGCGGGCTATGTCACCAACCCGCAGTTTCGACCCGTCATCATTGGTCCGCAGTGCAATGGCTTCGATCTGTTCGGGTCTGCGCTTTTCCGTCCCGGCCCGAATGCGCGCCCCCGCGCCTTCCACTTCACCTGCAGGATCCGTATTGACTTCGGCCCCGATGGCCGAGGCGATTTCGGCCATTGTGATGTCATTTGCAATCAATTGTGCCGTTGTCACTTCGACAACAATCTGCGGTGCGGCAATACCTCGGATGCTGGTGCGGGTGACACCGGCAGCGAAAAGGCGGTTGATCAGCTCATCAGTCAGCTTTGCCAGTTGCGCCGTGTCTGTTGGGCCGCTGATGATCAGATCCGTTACCCTGTCACGCCAGACCCCACGTTGGATTTTAGGTTCCTCGGCGTCTTCAGGCAGGTCCGAGACGCCATCCACCGCAGTTCTGACATCCTCGACCGCGCGGGATACATCCCAGTTTGGTTCAAACTCAAGTCTGATCCGCGTCCAGCCGGGGTAAGAGCTGGCCTCTGTGCTTGTTACACCTTCCACTGCCAAAAGCGCAGGTTCCAGAAGCTGGACAATCCCCGCATCCATATCTTCGGGTCCACCATCCTCCCACGAGACGGTGACATCGACGCGTTCCAACACAACGTCGGGAAAGAACTGTGCCCGCATGTTGGGAATGGCCGCCGCGCCCAGAACCAGCATCACCAGCAATAGAAGATTGGCAACTGTCCGATGGCGTGTGAAGTAACTGAGAATGCCGCCCGCTGCGCCGGGTATCTCGCGCATCATGGCGCTCAGCCTCCGGCCTTGGTTTCAAGACGGCGTATCAGAGCGGCTGGTACGCGCGCTTCCTGCAATTGGCCAAGCAGCTGCGATTTCTCGTCCTGTGGCATTGTCTCGCTGGCCTCAATCTGCGCCACAAGTGCGGCCCGTTTCGAGGGGCTAAGCTCGACCATATCCGGGTCTGCACCGGCCTCAACCCGCAACGGCCGAACCCGCACACCCGAGCCCAGCAGCGGCGTACGCCCGATGACAACTTCGCGCCCTTCCAGCCCGTCGCCTCTCAGCAGGACTTCATCCCCTTGCCTGCGAACCAACTGCACCGGAAGACTTTCAAGACGATCGTCCGCACCCAGAACCAGAACCGTACCCGACGAATCGAGCACTGAGGACGGCAGGCGGTAGACATTTGCGACCGGCTGCTCTTGGACCGAAACAGTCACAAAATCGCCGGGCTTAAAGCCCGAAGCCTCTTGCAGACGGGCATAGATCAACCGCCCGGTCTGTCCTTCTCCGGCCGAACCGCTGTCGCGACTGACCTGACCCGTAGCAGTCAGATCAGCGCCGGTGACTTCCAGCGACACTGTAACCGGGGCGTTGATCAGTCGGTCGGTTTCATCCAGCAGGCGGACATATTGCGCCGTCGATACACGGAACGCCACTTCAAGGGCGTTGGGATCAACCAGTTCCGCCAGCTTTTCGTTGGCAGACACCAATCGCCCTTCCACAAGTGTCACATCGGTCAGTGTGCCACCAAAGCCGGCCCGAATGGTCATGTCTTCAAGGTCGCGCTCGGCCGCTTCCAACGCGATCACCGCGCGGGCCTGCAAAGTTGTTGCCTGATCAACGCGGGATTCCGCCTGGGCCAGCGCGATGCGGCGGGCCAGAACCGCTTGCTGCGCCGATGTCGCAGCCAGTTCAGCTTCTTCCACACTGGCTGCGGCGCCAACACCACGGGATTGCAGGTCACGCTGACGCTGAAGCGCTCTTTCGCGCAGGTCCGCCTGTGCCTCAGCCGACTTCAACTCGTCCTGAGCCAACAGCAAAGACCGTTCGGCATCGCGTTCTTCAAACTGAGCATCTAAAAGATCGGATTTGGCCCGATCCAGCGCAGATTGCGCATCCGCCGGATCCAGTTCGACCAGAACCTCTCCCGCCGAGACTGCGCCGCCATCCTCAAAGTCTTCGGCCAGCGCGATCACGCGCCCGCCCAATGCTGCGCGCAATTCCAGCCTGCGGCGGCTTTGGACCTCTCCAAACGCCTCAAGATAGGGAGTAACCGTTTCAGCCTCGGCCTGTTGCACCGAAACCGCGAAAACCCTTTCGCGCGAAGGTGGTGTTGTGTCGTCGCGTGCCAGAACATCCTGCACCGCACCAATGATGATCTGCGCTGCAACAAACAGCAAAGCCAGCGTCAGAAACGCCAGGAAAATACCGACAAGGCTTTGCCGCAGAAATCGCATCACTCAGTTACCCCGGTTGCACCACGCTGCCGTACCCAACATGTAGCTGGATCGCGAATTATGCCAAGCCACAAAGCGGTTACACGGAATTGAACGTATGACCAGTCTACTTCCGTCGCAGGTGTTCGTCCAATCTGGGCATTATTTCCACAAAATTGCAGGGGCGATGGCGATAATCGAACTGTTTTTCGAGTATCCCGTCCCACGCATCCTTGCAGGCTCCGGGGCTGCCCGGCAGCGCGAACAGGTACGTGCCACCGGCGACACCGCCCGTTGCACGGGACTGCACCGCCGAAGTGCCGATTTTCTCCATCGAGACAATGGTGAACACGGTGCCGAAGGCGTCGATCTCTTTCTCATAGACATCCCGGTGCGCCTCGACGGTTACGTCGCGCCCGGTCAAACCGGTGCCTCCGGTCGAGATCACGACATCGATGTGATCATCTGCCACCCAGGCGCGCAATTGATCGGCAATTTGATCACGTTCGTCGCGAATGATCTTACGATCAGCCACCACGTGACCCGCCTTTTCGATCCGGTCCACCAAAGTCTGGCCCGAGCGATCTTCGTCCATCGACCGTGTATCCGACACGGTCAGAACGGCAATTCTGACCGGGATGAACTCTTTATTTTCGTCAATGCGCGACATCTGGCGTCAAGCCCTTTCCATAATCGCAAGCCGGATGGCAAGCGCGGCAAAAATACCGCCTGTAACCCAGCCAATAATGCGAGAGGCGCGTGGGTTGCCAACCAGCACCCGCCCCGCACCGCCCGCGAATATGCCCACCAGCCCGTTCACCACAAACCCTCCAACCGCGATGATCACACCAAAGGTCAGAAACTGAAGCAGAACAGAGCCCGTAGCGGGGTTCACAAACTGCGGGATGAAGGCCAGCACAAACAGGATGACCTTGGGGTTGGTCAAGTTGACCAGCATCCCGTCCCGAAATGCCAGATGCGTCGGGCGGACCGGCGCATCTTCGGTGATCGCTCCGTTACGGATCGCGCCCCAGGCCAGATAGAGCAGATATGTCACGCCCATCCAGCGGATCACGTCGAACAGCCACGGCAGCGCCGCGACTGCAGCGCCCAGACCCAGACCGGCCAGCAGAACATGAATCATCAACCCGACAGATACACCGGCACTGGCCGATACCGCAGGCCGTGGGCCGGACCGCAACCCCTGACCAAAGCAAAACATCATATCCGCCCCCGGTGTGAAGTTCAGCGCCAAGGCAGCGGGAATGAAGGCCAGCAAAGTGATGGTATCGATCATGGCTCTACCTCAAACCAATTCAGTTTCCGCCCAAGATTGGCCAGTTGAGTTCGGCCCAGAGTTCCGCGATAGCCCCAACTTTCGTGTACATGTCCAAAGACCGCATGACCCGGCTGCAGCCGCTCTATGGCGTCGCGCACGGCCGTCGACCCGACTGACAGGCCTTGAGAGGTCTGATCCCCATAGCCTTTGGGCGGAGAATGCACGATCAGGATATCAGCCGCGTCGCACCGGTCGAGCATCTCGGTCGCCTCACCTTCGGTCAGGTCACAGGACCAGTCGCCGAACGGCGTGGGCGGCACGCCATAGCCAAGGCCAAACAGGCGCAAGCCATCAACAGTCATGCCAGATCCATGCAGGACATGGATACCTTCCGGGGCGGCATCACTCAGTTCTTCGGCACTTTCTGCATTTCCGGGTATCAACACCAGTGGGGCAGATATGCCCGTCAGCATCTGCATCGCCGAATCCAGACCCTGACGCATGTTGCAATAATCACCAGCGCCAATGACCAGATCCGCCTCAACACTGGCCGCCACCAGATCTGCGGCGCGATTGCGTGCCATATGCAAATCAGAGAAGGCCAGAACCTTCATGCACCACCTCTCAGCCGCGCTTTCAGCTCTAACAGATCCGCCCAAGCCTGCTGTTTCATCTGTGGTTGGCGCAGCAGGTAAGCCGGGTGGAACATCGGGATGACCGGCAAATCCATCGCCTGATCCCAATTGCCGCGTAAACGGGTGATGCCCCGTTTTCCCAGCACCGCCTGACAACTGATATTGCCCATCACCACCAGAACTTCGGGCTTGGCCAGCGCCACATGCCGTTCGAGGAAGGGTTTCATCATCCCGATTTCTTCGGGCTTGGGATCGCGGTTTTGCGGCGGTCGCCATGGCAGCACGTTTGTAATGTAGACGTTTTGCGTGCGATCCAGATCGATTGCCGCCAGCATCCGGTCCAGCAATTGACCGGCGCGACCGACAAAGGGCTTGCCTTCACGGTCTTCGTCGCGGCCGGGCGCTTCGCCGATGATCATCACCTTTGCGCCGGGGGTGCCGTCGGCAAAAACCAACTGTCGTGCCCCGCGCTTTAGCTCGCAATGATCAAAAGCCTCCATCGCCGCGCGCAATTGGTCCAGCGAACCCGCCCCCTTAGATGCCGCTTGCGCGACCGCAACCGGGTCAACCCCTTTGGGTTTTTCCGGGGCCACAGGGGTTGCTTCCGCCTTCTTGGGTTTGGGCGACGTATCGGGCAATGCATACCGGTCAATCGGCGCATCCCCGATTGCCTCGGTTGCTCCCAATTCGATCTGCCATTCCAGCAGCGCCCGTGCAGAGTAGTAGTCCAAGCCCGATTCCATACGGATAATTTACCCGCCTGAGGGCTGAGGGAAAGCGAATAGGGCTTGATCGGTCGCTCTGTCGCGCCGACCATCGGGGCGAGATGCTCAGAACCCTGCGATTCCTCCTGCTCGGGCTTGTGGTGGCCCTGACCGGCGATCCGGCTCTGGCAACGTTCCACAACACTCAGGGACAGTGCCGCGCGGGGCAGTTCAAATGTGGCAGCACCTGCTGTTCGGGCGGGCAAAGATGCAGCTTTGATGGTCACTGTATACCGCTGGGCGGCACCTATTGCGGCGGTGGGCGCACCTGCGGCCCGTTCGAACGTTGCGTGGCCGGTGGAACCAGATGTGCACCCGCAGGCGCGAACAAATGCACGTCTCGTCTGGATTGTCCGGGCGGGAGTTTCTGCAATGGGCGCGGCGAATGCGAACGGATCACACCTGATCTGGACACAACACCGCCCAAAACTTGCGATGACGGGCGTACCTGCGCGCGTGGCTCGTCCTGCCTGCCCGGCGGAGGCTGTTCCCGTCCGGGTTGGTTCTTGTGCGAAGAAACTGGCTCGCAATGCCGCCCCGGCTTCAAATGTTCGGCCCATCAGGGCTGCGTGCCGATCAAGGCCATCGACTGCGGCTATGGCAAATGGTGCAAGCCGGGCGAACAATGCCTGCCCGAGGGCGGCTGCGAAAAACTGCCAGAGGGCACGGAACCTTAGGTTGCCTTGCGCTGCACAGCTTCCTATAAGCGGCCCGATTGTCAGACAGGAGCCCGCCCATGCGTTTCGCCCATCGTCACCTTCTTGGCATCGAGCATCTGTCCCAATCCGATATCACCGAAATTCTGGATCTGGCCGAAACCTATGTCGACATGAACCGCCAGTCGACCAAGCATTCGGACGTTCTGTCGGGGCTGACCCAGATTAACATGTTCTTTGAAAACTCGACCCGCACGCAAGCCAGTTTCGAACTGGCGGGTAAACGTCTGGGTGCCGATGTGATGAACATGGCGATGCAGGCAAGTTCGATCAAAAAGGGTGAAACCCTGATCGACACGGCGATGACTTTGAACGCGATGCACCCGGATCTTCTGGTCGTGCGGCATCCGCATTCCGGCGCAGTCGATCTGCTGGCACAAAAGGTCAATTGCGCTGTTCTGAACGCGGGCGACGGCAAGCATGAACACCCTACGCAGGCCCTGCTGGACGCCTTGACCATCCGACGCGCCAAAGGCCGCCTGCACAGGCTGAACATCGCGATTTGCGGAGACGTGGCCCATTCCCGCGTCGCGCGGTCAAACCTGATCCTGCTGGGCAAGATGGAAAACCGTATTCGCCTGATCGGCCCGCCGACACTGGTGCCCAGCCAGTTCGCCGAGTTTGGGGCCGAGATCTATGACGACATGAACGAGGGATTAAAGGACGTCGATGTCGTCATGATGCTGCGTCTTCAGAAAGAGCGGATGGATGGCGGGTTCATCCCCTCGGAACGCGAATACTATCACCGCTATGGCCTGGATGCCGCGAAGCTGGCGCAGGCCAAACCAGACGCGATCGTCATGCATCCCGGCCCGATGAACCGGGGGGTTGAGATCGACGGCACGCTGGCCGACGACATCAACCGGTCCGTTATTCAGGAACAGGTGGAAATGGGCGTCGCCGTTCGTATGGCCGCGATGGATCTGCTGGCCCGCAACCTGCGCGAGGCCGCATGAGCGATCTGACCGTTGCACCCCACGAACGCGGTGTCTTGCGCCTGTTCACGCTGGACATGCGTCCGGAAGAGGCGAAGTTCCTGCGCGAGCCCGGCGCTGCCGACCAAGTACTTGGGGTCGACGGGCTGGATCCTGAGCAGATCGATATCTTCCCGGTCTCCGACCTCGAAGACCTCGGGCTGTATGGTTATCTGACCGAAGGTTGCGGCGTCTCCCCGGATCAGTTGGATCAGGACGCTCTGGCCGCGATAAACGGCTGGGTCATGGTCTTGCGCAGCGCGGCCTTCCAGGGACGCCCGGCGACGCTCAAGCCCGATCCGCGTCTGCGTCTGTTCGGTTTATTCACGGAAGAGGCGACGAACTGGACCGGAGGGGTCATCGAAACCGAAAGCGCCAAGCCTTTTTCGGCCCCTCAGGCCACTCCACCGGATGACCACCCCCGCCGTACCGGGTCAGCCATCCTGGCGCTGGCCGCGCTTTTGGTCATCGGAGGCGTCATATGGCTGATCCTGTGATCTTCGCCCCGGACAAAGGGGCCTATATCCGCACCAACGCTTGGCTGGCTGCCGTCGCGATGGCTGGTGCCATGGTCGTTCTGTGGCTGATCGGAAATCCGTACATATGGACCGGAGCACCTGCAGGTCTGGCTGCCATTGGCATTCGCGCCTGGTATCTGGCCTCGGAAGAGCTGGTCGCAAACTGGGAGATGTCGGACAGCATCCTGACCGGCCCCGGTCCGCGCAAGGTGCCGCTTAATCAGATCCAGGCGGTCAACACCATGGGCAGCTTTGTCCAGATCGTCACCAAGGACGGTGACAAGCACCTGATCAAATACCAAGCCGACCCTGCCGCCACCAAAGCCGCTATCGAAAGGGCCATGCCATGAGCACCGTTCTCTTCACCAACGCCCGTCTGATCGACCCGGAGGCCGGAACGGACACAACCGGCTGGCTACAGGTGGCCCATGGCCGGATTGTTGCACGAGGGGAAGGAAGCGCACCGGGTTCTGACGGTCAGATCATCGATTGCAACGGAAAGTGCCTTGCCCCCGGCATCGTCGATATCGGCGTCAAGGTGTGTGAACCGGGCGAGCGTCACAAGGAAAGCTATAAGTCTGCAGGTCTGGCCGCAGCTGCTGGAGGTGTGACTACCATCGTCACCCGTCCCGATACGCTGCCAGCAGTGGATACACCTGAGACGTTGGAATTCGCGACCCGGCGCGCGCAGGCGGATGCGCCTGTCAACGTGCTGCCGATGGCTGCACTGACCAAAGGGCGCGAAGGGCGCGAGATGACCGAGATCGGGTTCTTGCAGGACGCAGGTGCCGTCGCCTTCACCGATTGCGATCACGTTATCACCAATACCAAGGTGTTTTCCCGTGCGCTGACTTACGCAAAATCCTGTGGCGCGCTGGTGATCGCACACCCTCAGGAACCCGGGCTCAGCGCTGGGGCGGCGGCGACCAGCGGCAAGTTCGCAGCGTTGCGCGGCCTGCCTGCCGTATCGCCCATGGCGGAACGCATGGGCCTCGACCGTGATATTGCCCTGCTTGAGATGACCGGAGCGGCCTACCACGCCGATCAGATCACCACCGCGCGCGCCCTGCCTGCGCTGGAACGGGCCAAGCGCAATGGGCTGAACATCACTGCTGGTACATCGATCCACCATCTGACCCTGAACGAGTTGGACGTTGCCGACTATCGCACCTTCTTCAAGGTCAAGCCGCCGCTGCGGTCCGAGGACGACAGGCAAGCCGTGATCGAGGCCGTGCGAACAGGGCTGATCGACATCATCAGTTCGATGCACACACCGCAGGACGAAGAAAGCAAGCGCCTGCCGTTTGAAGAGGCGGCCTCGGGTGCGGTGGCTTTGGAAACGCTGCTGCCTGCTGCACTCCGCCTGTATCACGCAGATCAACTGGACCTGCCGACCCTTTTTAGGGCTATGGCGCTCAACCCTGCAAAACGGTTGGGACTGGAGAGCGGCCGATTGGCAGATGACGCCCCGGCTGATCTGGTTCTCTTCGACCCGGATGTGCCCTTTTTGCTTGATCGGTTTGCCTTAAAATCCAAATCGCAAAACACGCCATTTGACGGTCAACGGATGCAAGGTAAGGTCGTTGCGACTTATGTTGCAGGCCAAGAAGTGTTCCGGAGACCTTAATGCCCATAATCGGAAATTCGGCAGAGGATTTGCTCTTGTGGGCATTGATTGGATACCTGTTGGGATCCATTCCCTTTGGGTTGATCCTTTCCAAGGTTATGGGGCTGGGCAACCTGCGCGAAATAGGATCGGGCAATATCGGGGCCACGAACGTTCTGCGTACTGGAAACAAGGCTGCCGCAGCCCTGACGTTACTGTTTGACGCCGCCAAAGGGGCTGTGGCCGTTCTTGTTGCGCGTGCTTATGCGGGTGAAGATGCAGCCCAAATCGCAGCGCTTATGGCATTTTTGGGCCATTGCTTCCCGATCTGGCTGGGCTTCAAGGGCGGCAAAGGCGTGGCAACCTTTCTGGGGCTGTGGCTGGCTCTGGACTGGCGCGTTGGTGTGGCCTGCTGCCTGAGCTGGCTGGTCGCGGCCGCAATCTGGCGGATTTCTTCGGTCGGCGCATTGGCCGCAGCGGCGCTGTCGACAACCTGGGTACTGGTGCTCACAAACGGATCGAGCTTCATTCTGGGGATCATCCTGACGCTTCTGATCTATTGGCGTCATGGCTCGAACGTGGCGCGGATCAAGGCCGGGACAGAACCGAAAATCGGGAAACCGTGACAGCACCGGACGCGTTCTTGTCTGCGTTTCTGGCACTGCCTGAAGGCAGCTTTACCGGCACTTCCAACGGGCGCAGCTATGTTGTCGTGCGGCAGCGGATGGCTGGTGGCAAGTCGCACAAACTGGTCGCCCATGAGCGGGGCGGCGCGGACTATATCAGCCTGAACCTGTACCAGACCCGCAACAGCGGGGCGTTGCTGCGGCCCTGTGAAATGCCCGCCAGCAAAGTTATCAGTTTTGTACTGGGCTTTGTGCCCGACCAAATCGGCTAGGCTCTGCATTTTTGAACACGACATCTTTGCTGCTGCACAATCACAATTCATTGCTTTGAACGTGATCACCCCGCTTCCCAGATCGCTGTCGTGACGGTCAATTACGGGCCGCACAGGACAACAACCGGGGCCTGTGCTTGCACCAAGACAAGGCTCCTTTCACGAAAGGTGAAGCAATGAACACTTTTAAATCTCTGATCGGCGGCGTCGCCCTGTCTGTCGCACTGGCAACTTCGACTTTGGCCGCAGGCGTGGAAATCAACGCAAGCTCAACTGGCCTGGCGATGCAGGGCTATGATCCGGTTGCCTACTTCACCGCCGGTGAAGCAACCAAGGGCGACTACCGCATCACCACGCTGCATGATGAAGCGCTGTACCGTTTCTCGTCAGAAGAAAACAAAGCCGCCTTTGAAGCCAACCCAGAAGCATACTTGCCCGCATACGGTGGCTACTGCGCATTCGGCGCGGCCATGGGCTTCAAGTTCGACGGTGATCCGAACCACTGGAAAATCGTTGACAACAAACTGTACCTGAACCTGTCGCAAGACATTCAGGAGCGTTGGGAAGGCGACATTCCGGGCTTCATCGAAAGCGCCAGCGCCAACTGGGAAACCATTGCCGACAAAACCCCTGCAGAGCTACAGGCGCAATAATCCGCTGAAACGCAATGCTGTGTCGGCGGCGGAATGTTCCGCCGCCGCATATCGTTTGAAGACCTCTGATCCTTTCCTATCTTTTCAGTATACCAAGTGCCCGGCTGAACAGGGCACAGGCGCTTGCCTGTATTTGCAAGCGCCGGATTTCGGGCTGGAATACGTAGAAATCAATGATCCAGTGACCAAGCTGGATCGTATCGGTCTGCATAAGTGAGCGCATTCTCACTGATGCTTAGTTTCGAACGAAAGGAAATGAGATGACGTTGAAATTGGCTCTCATCGCAACAGCCGCGACATTGACGGCCGGATCGGCCCTGGCGCAATCCTCGGGCAATTGGACCGGCTTCTACGGTGGTTTGCAGTTGGGTTACATCGATGTGGACACCAGCGTGGCTGGCGTCGACGGAGATGGCGCAATCGGCGGTATTATTCTGGGCTACGACTATGATCTGGGCGACTGGGTTGTCGGCGGCGGTTTCGACTATGACTGGGCCGATGTTGGCTTGTCCAATGTTCCGGTGACCGTCGAAGACGTGTGGCGTTTGAAAGCGCGCGCAGGGTACAAGGTGAACCCGCAAGGTCTGCTTTACGGAACCGCCGGTTATGCCGAAGCCGGAACTGACAACCTGGGAAGCGACGATGGTTGGTTCATCGGCGCGGGCTATGAGCAAATCGTGGCACCCAATGTGAGCATCGGTGGTGAACTGCTGTACCACGAGTTCAGCAACTTCAACGGAAGCAGTGTCGACGTTGACGCAACCACGTTTCAAATCCGAGCCTCTTATCGGTTCTGAAGCTCACCTGTTAAGCAAGTTGGACCCGGCTTTTTCAGCCGGGTCGCTTCTCAAACATCCAAAATTGTGCTGCCAGTTGTCTGCCGCGCCTCTAGCGCGCGATGCGCATCAGCGACCTGATCCAGCGCAAAGCGTTGATCCACATGGATCTTGACCTCACCGCCTTCAACTTTGCCGAACAGTCTTCGGGCCATTGCCTGACACACCACATGATCCGAGATATGCGTGAACAGCGTGGGCCGGGTGATCTTAAGTGATCCCTTTTGACCCAGAACACCGATATTGAAGGGTGGCACCGGGCCCGAAGCATTTCCGAAGGAAATCATCATTCCCAGCGGTTTGAGACAATCCAGCGATCCCTCGAACGTGTCGGCCCCAACTGAGTCCATCACCACATCTACACCCTGTCCATTGGTGATCTCGGCCACGCGCTCGGCGAAATTCTCAGTCCGGTAGTTGATGCAATGCGCAGCCCCATTGAAACGGGCAAGGCTGCACTTTTCATCACTTCCAGCCGTCCCGATCAATGTGATCCCCTCGGATTTTGCCCATTGGCAGGCGATCAGCCCAACGCCACCGGCGGCTGCATGGAAGAGGACAGTATCGCCGCGTTTCAACGGTGTCGTTCGATGAAACAGGTATTCCACCGTCAGACCCTTAAGCATCATCGCCGCAGCCGTCTGAAATGTAATGTCATCTGGCAAGGGGCAAACCTGCGCTGCTGGCATCACACGGGCCTCGCAATAGGCCCCCGACGGCGCCGCGGCATACGCAGCCCGCTGTCCCGGTTCCAGGTGCGTAACCCCTTCACCAACAGCCTCGACAACCCCTGCGGCCTCCATGCCCAGTGCGTGCGGAAGGTCCAGAGGATACAAGCCAGTCCGTTGATATACATCGATAAAGTTCAGACCGCAGGCTTCGTGGCGAATTCGGATTTCCCCCGGTCCGGGGTCGCCGAGCGGCCGGTCTTCGATCCGCAGAACGTCGGGGCCGCCAAACTCATGAATCATAACTGTTTTTGCAGTATTCTGCATCCTGACCTCCTCTTGCCTGCCCTCAAGCTAACATGACTGCGACTCAGGGCAATCCGTCTGATGCCAGACTATTGATCTGGATTTCGCAAAACTGTGCTATACTGCAACCAGGCGTTGCCGGCTGGTCCGGCCACGGGCAACGTGATGCCGGATCCGCCCCGCGGCGCAGTTTTCGCCAGGGAAGGGGAGGAAAATGGCCAAAACAATCGGAAACCCGATCAGCTGGACCGCCCGAAATCTCGGGGCGGCAGGTGATCATGTCACTGAAAGCGTCTCGCGCCTGGGCAGTGCGGACACCAAAGAGCTGCCAATGGTGCAAACCTTGACGCTGCAAGACCTGCGCGCCTGTCTGCGCGCGGGCTACGACGACTTTCTCGAAACACGGGCGGATGCCGTGTTCATTGTGTTGATCTACCCGATCGCCGGGCTCTTGATGTTCGGCTTTGCCTTAAATGTGAATCTGGTGCCGCTTCTGGCTCCGCTTGTCGCCGGTTTTGCCTTGATCGGACCAGTCGCCGCCGTCGGGCTTTACGAGATAAGCCGCAAGCGTGAACAGGGCAGTGCAGTGCATTGGCTGGATGCGTTCGGTGTCTTCAGATCACCGTCTTTCGGTGCAATTCTTGTACTTGGTTTCTACCTGGTCATGCTGCTTTTGATCTGGCTGATGGTCGCACAGACCATTCACACCTATACAATGGGCCCTGAAGTACCCGCATCCCTTGGTGCTTTTGTTGCGCAGGTGTTCTCTACTTCTGCGGGATGGGCGATGATTGTCGTCGGGACCGCTGTTGGCTTTCTGTTTGCCCTTTGCGCATTGGCGGTCAGCGTTGTCAGCTTTCCATTGCTGCTGGACCGCAAGGTGGGGCTGCCGGTGGCGGTTGTGACATCGTTTCGCGTTCTGCGTGAGAACCCCGGCGTCATTCTGACCTGGGGGTTCATCGTGGCGGCCCTGCTGTTTCTGGGCGCATTGCCGATGTTGTTGGGTCTGATCGTGGTGATGCCTGTTCTGGGCCATGCCACATGGCATCTGTACCGCCGCGCGGTTGCGTGAACGCGCGGGACAATTCCGCGCATTCATTAATCAGCCCGCGACTTTGAGGACAATCTTGCCAATATGGCCAGAGCTTTCCATGCGTGCATGCGCAGCGGCAGCCTCGGCCAGTTCAAATTCGCTGTCCATAACCGGTGCAACCTTTCCCGCCTCAAGCAGAGGCCAGGCGGCTTCGCGCAGGTCTTGCGCGATCTGTGCTTTGGCCAAATCACTCTGCGGGCGCAATGTGCTGCCTGTCAGGGTCAGACGTTTGACCATCATCAGGGCAAAGTTCAGTTCGACCACGGGGCCTTGCAGGAACGCGATCTGAACCAGCCTGCCATCCTCGGCCAACGCTTTGACATTTCGCGGGATGTAGTCACCGCCCACCATATCGAGGATCAGGTTCGCGCCGCCCTCGGCCCGCAGGGCAGCCACAAAATCCTCGTCACGGTAATTGATCGCCTTTTCCGCACCCAGCTTGACGCAAGCCTCACATTTCTCATCGGACCCAGCGGTCGCAAAAACACGCGCACCAAAAGCATTGGCCAGTTGGATTGCCGTTGTGCCGATCCCGCTGGAGCCCCCGTGAACCAGAAACCGCTCACCCGCTTTCAGACCGCCACGGGTGAATACGTTGGACCAGACGGTGAAAAAGGTTTCCGGCAGACACGCCGCTTCTTTCATTCCCATCCCCGCAGGCACTGGCAGACAATGGGCGGCCGGCGTGGCGACGTATTCGGCATAGCCCCCACCCGGCAGCAACGCGCAAACCTGATCTCCGATCGACAACCCCTCGACCCCTGCGCCTATGGCAACCACCTCGCCCGAGGCCTCAAGCCCGGGCAAGTCGCTGGCCCCGGGCGGCGGATCGTAAGCCCCGGCGCGCTGCAACGCATCAGGGCGGTTCACGCCTGCATAGGCGACTTTCAACACCACCTGTCCGGCATCCGGCTCGGGAACAGGGCGTTCGGTCAGTTGCAAAACATCGGGACCACCCGGTTTGGTGATCTCAACAGCGCGCATCATCTGGGTCATAGGCTCCTCCTTTGCCCAATGCCTAACAGGCATATGGGTCAAGGCCCAGCACCAAGATGTTCTACTTTCGGGGGTTCAGGATACCTGGAAGATCGGCCCGCATTTTCATGGGCGCTTTCACCTGTCCGGCCAGCCAGTTTGGAACCGCCAGAAACGGTTTCAACACCGGATTGTCGCGCACCTGCGCCTTGAGCTTTTCAAACTCCATGACATTGTCAATCCGGCGGTCCAGGAATTCCCACGTTCGCTGATGATCGGGGCTGTCATCGCCCAGCCAGAACAGCAACGTCGAAGAATAGACACCCGACAGAGTGGCCCGTTTCGTGTACCAGTTCACATCGTCCGATGTGTCGCCCAGCGCATCCCAGATCAGATCGCAGGTTTGCCAAACGGCCTTGGCCCCATCAGCCGCGTGGGTCGGCAGGGAAAACAGCGTCATGCCACGGCGCACCAGCTCTTTGTCTTCGACCGCCTGCAACCGGAACCGAACTGCGGCGGCAACCTTGTCGCGGAATTTCAGCCCGCTCAGATCTTCGGACTTGATGCGATCCAGCATCGCCTGATCGCCGCGTGCGTGATAGGCCAGCGCCAGATCAACCGCCCCGCGCGGACAAATCGCACGGGCCAGACCGTTATCCAGGCCACAATCGGAAATAGACGCGCGAAAACTGGTTTCCGACCAGCCGTCGAAGGGAACATGGATCAGCATCGCATCCAAAAGCTGCTGTTTTGCATCTTCATATGTGGTCGTCATGACGGTTCTCCGGTTGTCGGGCCCAGTACTAGACAAGTTAGGGCGGCTTTGCTATACGGCCAACTCCTGCAATTTCCTTGCAACTCTATCTAGAAAGGTGGTGACAACCACATGCAGGTTAGTGTTCGCGACAATAACGTCGATCAGGCGCTTCGTGCCCTGAAGAAAAAGCTGCAGCGCGAAGGCGTGTTCCGTGAAATGAAGCTGAAGCAACATTTCGAGAAACCGTCCGAGAAAAAAGCGCGTGAGAAAGCTGAAGCGATTCGTCGTGCCCGTAAACTGGCACGCAAGAAAGCCCAGCGCGAAGGTCTGCTGTAAGACTTTCCTCATCCGGCTTTGGATGACACTATTTGACGACCCCCGAGGCCACGCCCGGGGGTTTGTCGTTTCAGGGTTCGGTTTTATTCCGCCGACTCGTGGTTCAGGGTGTGCGACAAGCCGCCATTTCCCCACCAGCAACATTTTGCCCGGCATTTTGCAGCGCAGCGAATCCCGCATTGGTAGCATTGCCCTGCCAGAATTCGCCTAAAAATTTTGCACCTCTATCTGATCTCACCAAGCCGCTTGTAACTGGCGACGTCCAATCGGACGACACTTACAGACGGAGGCTACCATGTCGACTGCAAGTTCAATCGAGCAAGAAATGCTGGCGCTGATCAACGCCGAGCGCACATCCCGTGGACTCAATTCGCTGCAATTGGAAAGACAGCTGAACGAGTCATCAGAAGATCACAGCAGCTGGATGCTGGAAACGGACATTTTCAGCCATACAGGTGAAGGCGGTTCCAGCGCGACAGAGCGTATGCAGGACGCAGGTTTTGATCTGTCCGGCAGTTGGCGCACTGGCGAGAACATCGCCTGGCAATCAGAGCGCGGTGCGCCGGGTATCAGCGATGACGTAGCCCAACTGCACCAAAATCTTATGAACAGCCCGGGGCACCGTGCGAACATTCTGAACCCTGATTTCGATTACATCGGCATCGGCATTGAAACCGGCGACATGCAAGGGTTTGACGCAGTGATGGTCACTCAGAATTTCGCTGCCACTGACGGTGCGGTGATGCTGGATAATGGCAATGCGCCGGTTCCGCCCGTGGACGATGTGGCTGAACCTCAGGATCCCGATACTGAAACGCCTGACACTGATGTAGCGGAACCTGAGGACCCAGGTACTGAAACGCCAGACGTTGATGTGGCCGAGCCAGAGGACCCGGGTACTGAGACGCCAGACACTGACGTGACCGAGCCCGAGGAGCCGGATGCCGAAACGCCCGACACCGATGTGGCCGAGCCCGAGGAGCCAGATACCGAAACGCCCGACACCGATGTGGCCGAGCCTGAGGAGCCGGATACCGAAACGCCCGATACTGATGTAGCCGAGCCTGAGGAACCGGATACCGAAACGCCAGACACTGATGTAGCCGAGCCTGAGGATCCGGATGCCGAAACACCCGATACAGACGTGGCCGAGCCTGCGCCTGAAACTCCCGTTACAGAAGAACCGGGTGGGTGCTTTGACGTGGCAGCCTTCCTTGCCGAGCTGGAAGCTTTCATCAACAACGTTCTGGCGCAGATTGATCAGTTCGATTGGGCAACCGATGACATGAACCCGTCGGACGCAGTCGAAGATGACATGGTGGTCGTCGAAACCGATGATGTGGATCCGGTCGAAGACCCCGTTGCCACTTGCTATGATGCAGACGGAACAGAGGGCGCGGACATCTATGTGTTCAATTTCTACGACACTGGTTGCATGACCGAAGCCGCCTGATACGACCATTAATACGGGGCGGCTGGTCCGCCCCGTATGTCCCAATCAATATATCTTTGGCACGTATAGCTCATCCGGTAACACGCGGCGCTCATAGTCCGGGTTGTATCTGCGATCGGGCAGATTGACCTTTTCTTGTGGTACGTCCGTGTAGGGGATCTTGGTCAGAAGATGTTCGATACAGTTCAGCCGCTCGCGCTTTTTGTCGTTACCTTCGACGATGTACCAAGGAGCTTCGGGGATGTTGGTCCGGAAAAACATATCCTCTTTGGCTTTGGTATAGGATTCCCAGCGAATGCGGGATTCCAGATCCATCGGCGACAGCTTCCATTGTTTCATCGGGTCGTGAATACGCATGAGGAATCGCAATTGCTGTTCTTCATCCGTGATCGAGAACCAGTATTTCAGCAGAATGATTCCTGATCGCACCAGCATCCGTTCAAATTCGGGAACGTCCTGAAAGAACTGCTCGACCTGATCCTCGGACGCAAAACCCATCACCCGTTCTACGCCCGCTCGATTGTACCATGACCGGTCAAACAACACGATTTCACCCGCCGCAGGCAGATGCGGCACGTAGCGCTGGAAATACCACTGGCTTTGCTCGCGGCGGCTGGGCGCGGGCAGAGCGACCACACGCGCAACACGCGGATTCAGACGCTGGGTGATCCGTTTGATCACCCCCCCTTTGCCGGCACTGTCGCGGCCTTCGAACAAAATACAGACCTTGGCACCGGTGTGCTGAACCCAATCCTGCACTTTGATCAGCTCAGCCTGCAGGCGCAGCAGGTTGCGGAAATAAACCTTGCGATCCAGCATATCCGGGTGCTGTTCCCGATAGATCTTCCGCACTTCCATCGACAGCATCGGTTCGCTGAACTCGATCTCAAAATCTTCGTCCAACGTGTCTTCCAATTCGGCCTCAAGCCAATCTTTGGGTCCACCGTTGTTTTCGTAAGCCAAGGTCAGCTCCTTTTTTTGTTATCGGGTTCGAACCATATCGGGCCTGTGTAACCGCCTGATGTCATCAGATAAATTGATGCAAGACGACGACGCCCAATGCTGCCGAAGCATCTGAAAATCCAGACGGTGCGGGCTTATGGTCTTTCTCCCAAATGTGAACGCCCAACCCAGAGGTTACAAGCGTCAGAATTGACGCAAGGCAGAACATAAGAACACACAGCGTGCGGAATGCTTGCATTGCCTCGATTTTGTACGGCAAGACTGTCTGGACTTACGGGATGCAAAGCGCGTGACATTCTTTCTTTCTCTTCTACCAGCGGTCTGGCCTTGGTCGATTCTGATCGCCGCGCAGGTAACTGCGCTTGTGGGGCGCAAGGCGGTCGCGCTGTCACTGCTGGTTCTGTTTGCAAGCATTGCCTCAGCAACGGGGCTGATGTCACTTCTGGCAATTGCGGCTGTGGTCGGTGGGCTGGCCGGAGCCGCCGTGCTGCCGTACTTGAAAGGTTGGCGCGCGGTCACAGGACATGCGCTTTTGATCCTGTGGTGTCTGGCCATGGGTGCGCATCTTCTACCCGGATTTCAGAACCTGAAAGTGTTGGATCAGGTGCAGGCTGGTGCAGCCAGCACTGGGTTCACAATGCATCTGAATCTGGACAAACCGATGGTCTTCTTCGCCGTTCTTCTGGCCTGGCCCGGGATGCTTCAAACCGCCATTCAGACCAAATTCGGCCCGCTGGCGGCAGGGCTGCTGCTGTTGCCGGGGCTGTTTCTATTGGGTCTTGCCGTCGGCGCGATACAGCCAGAATTTTCGATCCCACCGTGGTGGCTGGTCTTTGTCCTGTCCAACTTGTTTTTGACCTGCCTGACGGAAGAAGCCTTCTTTCGTGGCTACCTGCAATCCGCCATCACCTCACGTCTTGGCGCCGTCGGAGGAGTGATTGCGGCTAGCCTGCTGTTCGGGTTGGCTCACTTTGGCGGCGGACCGGCACTGGTGGTCTTTGCCTCAATTCTCGGGTTGGCCTGCGGCTTGGGGTATTATGCAACGCAGCGTCTTTGGGTGCCCGTTGCGATGCATTTCGGGTTCAATCTGGTGCACCTGCTGCTGTTCACCTATCCCGGCCCTGCCTGAAAGTCAGACCGGTAAAGCAGTGGTCTTGAACACAGTGCGCAAAGCAAACGAGCTTTGCATTTGCGCCACCCCGGGCAATCGCGACAGATATTGCCGGTGAATACGCGCAAAATCCTCGGTGTTTTCAGCCACCACTTTCAGAATATAGTCCGCTGTCCCGGCCATAAGGTGGCATTCCAAAACGTCGGGAATACGCGCCACTGCCTTTTCAAAGGAATCCAACACCTCTTCGGCCTGCCCTTGCAGGGTAATCTCGACAAAGACGGTTGTAGGCACGTTCATCTTGCGGGCATCCAGCAACGCCACATAGTTGCGGATGAACCCCTCGACCTCGAGACGCTGAACACGCCGATGGCAGGCAGACGGGGACAGGTTGACCTGCTCGGACAGTTCCGAATTCGACATCCGGCCGTTTTTCTGGAGGGCGGCCAGAATCTTTCTATCAGTCGTATCCAAGGCCATTCGTGCAATTCCTTTGCGGGATTTACATCTTATACAGGAGATTCTTCCAAAGAAAATTCCCCGTGCACGTTTTCTTTCACAGAAATTGCACACCGGAATGCACATAATTTAAGCAGTTTATGAACGGAGACCTCCATGAAAATCGGTTGCCCCAAGGAAATCAAACCTCAGGAATTCCGCGTCGGCATGACGCCAAACGCCGCTCAGGAAGCGGTTGCCCGCGGTCACGAAGTGCTGATCGAAACCGGCGCAGGCATTGGCGCTGGTTTTGACAATGACGCCTATGTTGCCGCAGGCGCCCGCATCATCGACACCGCGGAAGAAGTGTTCGCCACCGCTGACATGATCGTCAAGGTCAAGGAGCCGCAGGCTGTCGAACGCAAAATGCTGCGTGAAGGTCAGTTGCTGTTCACATATCTGCATCTGGCACCCGACCCAGAACAAACCCATGACCTGCTGGAATCGGGCTGTACAGCAATCGCCTATGAAACCGTAACCGATGCCAATGGCGGTCTTCCTCTGCTGGCGCCGATGTCCGAAGTTGCGGGTCGTCTGGCGCCTCAGGTTGGCTCTTGGACCCTGCAGAAGGCCAATGGCGGACGCGGTGTTCTGATGGGCGGCGTTCCCGGTGTTGGCCCGGCAAAAGTCGTTGTGATCGGTGGCGGTGTCGTGGGTACGCACGCAGCCAAGATCGCGGCTGGCATGGGTGCGGATGTTACCGTTCTGGATCGCTCTCTCCCGCGGCTGCGTTATCTGGATGATGTCTTTGGTGGGACCTTCAAGAACCAATATTCCACGGCGGGTGCCACGGCCGAGCTGATCCGGGATGCCGATATGGTCATCGGTGCCGTTCTGATCCCAGGCGCTGCGGCTCCGAAACTTGTGTCGCGTGCTCAATTGTCGACGATGAAGCCGGGCGCGGTTCTGGTCGACGTTGCCATCGATCAGGGCGGGTGCTTCGAGACTTCGAAAGCCACCACCCATGCCGACCCGATCTACGACGTCGATGGCATCATGCATTACTGCGTGGCAAACATGCCCGGCGCTGTGGCGCGTACTTCGACCATCGCATTGGGCAACGCCACGATGCCCTTCATGCTGTCTCTGGCCGACAAGGGCTGGAAACAGGCGTGTCAGGACGATCCGCATCTTCTGGAAGGTCTGAACGTTCATGCAGGGCAGCTGACGTACTATGCCGTCGGCAAAGCCCTTGGTATCGACGTGGTTTCGCCCAACGTGGTCGTCAAATCCTAAGCTTGGATGGTTTTAAACCTCAGTTTGTAAACCAAAAAGGCACCGCGCGTTCGCGCGGTGCCCAGCCCAACAGTTGGTGGGCATATTCCTTGCCCGATCGACAGGCGGGATCCGTCACCCCTGTTTCTGAATTTCCACTGCGTGTGGGTAAGGGATCGAGATACCCTTGTCGTCAAAGGCTTCTTTCACAGCTTTGGTCAGTTCGAATTTGGCATCCCAATAATCCGCCGCATCACACCAGAGCCGCGCCGTCAGGTCCACTGAACTGTCCCCAAGATTGGTGACCTTGACCCAAGGCTCGGGATCGCTGTGAATGCGGTCGTCCGCTTTGGCCACGTCCAAGATGATCTGCATCGCCTTGTCAGCACTGTCACCATAATCAATACCGAACACCAGATCGACGCGACGCGTGTCATGCGCCGAAAAGTTGGTGATGATCGATCCCCAGGACTGACCGTTCGGGACGATGATCTGCACGTTGTCTGGTGTCACCAGTTCTGTGGTGAACAGGTTCAGATCCTTCACAGTTCCTGCTGTACCGCCAATATCCACGTACTGACCCAGTTTGTAGGGCCGGAAGACGACCAGCATAACCCCGGCAGCCAAATCGCTGAGCGTGCCTTGCAGCGCCAGACCGATGGCCAACGAAGCGGCACCCAATATGGCAACAATGCTTGTCGCTTCGATCCCGAAGATGCCCAGAACGGCAACCAGAACCATGGCCAGAATGGCCCATTTGACAAGGCTCGCCATAAAGTTCCCAAGGGTGGGATCGATATGTGGCGTCGAATTGATCCGGCGGCGCACCATGCCACCGATTGCACCAGCCACAATCCAGCCCAGGATCAGAACGACAAGCGCCTTGACCGCATTCATGATCAGCGGGGCGTATGCACCCACCTGTGTTACGACCTCATCCACGCGCATCTCCTTTCAACAGCAAGAAACCCGCGAGGTTTTCGCGGGGGTCACCGGATTGTGAGCCAAGATTGCGTTCCGGTCTAGGTGCGAGTTTGGCTGGAGTTCCCCGTTGTTCGTCAGAAAACACGGCCTGACCGAAAATGCACATCCCAAAGGGCTTACATGACCACGCATTGACACCTAACTTTCTAAAGACACTTAAGCAGGAGCCCCCAATGCTGGACAACAAACCTCATCCGATCATGGCCCGCTGGCCCGCCCAATCCCCCGACAAGATCCAGCTCTATTCGTATCCAACCCCAAACGGCGTCAAAGCGTCGATCATGCTTGAGGAAACCGGCCTGCCGTACGAGGCCCATCTGGTGACATTGGCGGATGCCGACGTCAAAAGCCCCGAGTTCCTGTCGCTGAACCCGAACAACAAGATCCCTGCGATCATCGATCCCAACGGCCCCGATGGTGAACCGCTTGCCCTGTTCGAAAGCGGGGCGATCCTGCTCTACCTCGCAGAGAAATCAGGACAGTTGCTGGGACAGAGCGCAGCCGACAAACACCGCATCACCCAGTGGCTGATGTTTCAAATGGGCGGGGTCGGTCCGATGTTCGGTCAGCTGGGCTTTTTCCACAAATTTGCGGGCAGCGAGATCGAAGACCCCCGCCCCCGCGACCGCTATATCAACGAGGCCAAACGCCTGTTGAACGTGGTCAACACCCAGCTTGAAGGGCGGGACTGGATCGCAGGCGACTATTCAATCGCCGACATTGCCCTGGCGCCGTGGCTGAATGCGTTGGATTTCTACGGCGCGAAAGACGTTGTCGGTTGGGACGACCACGCCAATGTCGTCGCCTATGTTGACCGCTTCATGCAGCGCCCGGCGGTGCAGCGCGGCAAGAACATACCCGCGCGCGGCTAAACGATTGAATGCTTGCAAGGGTGCCTGTGGTGGCACCCTATTTGCTTGTCTCAGCCAGGCAGCGCACCTGTCAGTACGTAGCGCAGTATTTCCACCACCTGAGCTGGCTCTTCCGCCACGGCAAGCGCGGCCGCGTCAACTTCTTTCAACGCGTGCTGATGATCCGGGCCATGCAGAACGATGATCGACTTGCCAAGTGCCGCCGCATAGCCCGCGTCAAAGGCGGCGTTCCACTGTTTGTACTTGTCTCCAAACCGAACAACCACAACGTCCGCATCCGCAATCCCCTTACGGGTTCGGATCGCATTGACCATCGCGCCTTTATGGTCGTGCCAATACTTGTTCGGCTCGGTCCCCAGAATGGCAACACCGCAATCATCGCTGGCGGCATGATCGGTCACAGGGCTGTTGAATGTCACATCCAATCCTTGTGCCCCCTCAATGATCTGTTCCCGCCAATCGGTGTGAATTTCGCCCGAGAGGTAAACGTTCAGCATCTTCAGTCCTCCGCAAACACAGAAAGGGCGCCGCCGCCCCTTCATCTTTTCAAAAATACTCTCGCCGAAGGCGATCCTGAGTTACCCGCGCAGGACGCCGCCGGTCGCCTTGGTGACTTTCGAGATGATCTTTTCGGCCACCGCTTCGATGTCCTTTTCCTTCAGCGTCGTGTCCGTCGGCTGCAACCGCACGGTGATGGCCAGAGATTTCTTCCCTTCACCCAGGCTGCCGCCGATGAATTCATCAAATACACGCACGTCCTCGATCAGCGCCTTGTCGGCACCGGCTGCGGCATTGACCAGCGTCAGGGCTTCGACGCCCTCATCGACGACAAAGGCAAAGTCACGTTCAACCGCTTGAAGGTCACGCAACTCAAGCGCGGCGCGGGTGGCACCGGATTTACGGGGCATGGGCACCTCGTCCGGCCAGATGGTGAATGCCATCGCCGGGCCTTTGATGTCCATGGCCTGCAAGATGCGCGGGTGCAATTCACCAAACACGCCCAGTACCTTCTTTGGGCCCAGACAAATCTTGCCGTGACGGCCCGGGTGCCACCAGGCATCACCGTCGCGCAGGATCTGCACCTTCACGGGCGCGCCGATCGCGGCCAGCACCGCCTCGGCATCCGCCTTGACGTCGAACACGTCGACCGGGCGAGACGCGCCATGCACATCCTTTGGCCCATCACGACCGACCAGCAGGCCGGTGATCTGGGTTTTCTGATCGCCGGGCTCTCCGTCATGGAAGACCGGGCCAACCTCGAACAATGCAACGTCCGCAAAACCGCGCGCCTGATTGCGGGCCGCCGCCTGCAACAGGCCGGGCAGCAAGTCGGGGCGCATGTGGCTCATCTCGGACGAGATCGGGTTTTCCAGTTGGGTCGCTTCATCACCGCCGCCGAACAGCGCTGCGGACGCCTGATCAATGAAGGTGTAGGACACACATTCATTATAGCCCAGCGCGGCACAGGTCCGACGCGCCATGGACTGACGGCGCTGCGTTGGCGTCATAACCGCCTTGGGGATACCATCCGTCACGCGCGGCAGCGGTTTGCCCTGCAACTTGGTCAGCGACGCGATCCGGGCAACCTCTTCCACCAGATCGGCCTCACCCATGATATCAGGGCGCCAGCTAGGCACATGAGCCATCTCACCCTCAAGGCGGAAACCCAGCCGGGTCAGGGTTTGACGCTGTTCGCTTTCCGGAATGTCCATGCCGACCAGAGACTGCACCCGTGCCGCATCCAGCTTATACGCCCGCCCGTGGTTCGGGGCCTTGCCCGCTTCGACCACATTGGACGCTTCGCCGCCACAGATATCCAGGATCATCTGCGTAGCGTGTTCCAACCCTTCGCGGGTGTATTCCGGATCAACACCGCGCTCGAACCGATAGCGTGCGTCCGAATTGATCTTGAGCGCACGACCCGTAAGGGCAATCTGCACATGATCCCAGAACGCGCTTTCGAGGAAGACGTTAACCGTCTCTTCGGTGCAGCCTGTTTCCTCGCCGCCCATGATGCCGGCGATCGATTCCGGGCCTTTGTCGTCCGAAATCACCATCATACCGGGCTGTAAGGTGTATTCTTTCTCATCCAGCGCCACCAGCGTCTCGCCACCTTTGGCGCGATGCACCCGCAGGTTGCCTTGCACTTTATCCGCATCAAACACGTGCAGCGGGCGGTTGTGGTCGAAGGTCATATAGTTGGTGATGTCCACCAGCGCCGAGATTGGACGCAAGCCAATAGCCTTCAACTGATCCTGCAACCACTGCGGGCTGGGGCCGTTCTTGACCCCGCGGATCAGTCGCCCGGTGAAATGCGGCGCGCCGTCCAACGTGTCCTCGTCAATGCTGACCTTGATCGGGCACTCGAAATCCCCGGGAACCGGCACATAGTCACGCTGTTTCAGCGTGCCGATACCGCGTGCAGCCAGATCGCGGGCAATCCCCTCAACGCCCAGCGCATCGGGCCGGTTCGGCGTGATCGCAATCTCTATCATCGGATCGACCTTCGACGGATCGTTCTCGGCCAGCCAGTCCACAAATTTGTCGCCAACTTCACCGGAAGGCAGCTCGATGATGCCGTCATGCTCCTCCGACAGCTCCAGCTCGCGCTCGGAGGCCATCATGCCAAAGCTTTCGACGCCCCGGATCTTGCCGACGCTGATGGTGATATCCAGACCGGGGATGTACATGCCCGGCTTGCAAACCACGACGGTGATGCCTTCACGCGCGTTCGGGGCCCCGCAGATGATCTGCAGATCACCCTCGTCCGTCGCAACCGTGCAAACCCGCAGCTTGTCAGCGTCGGGGTGTTTCTCGGCATGTTTAACATGGCCCAGTGTAAAGCCCGCCAAACGGTCCGCCGGGTTCACGATCTCTTCGACCTCCAGGCCAAGGTCGGTCAGCGCCTCGGCGATCTCATCAACCGAAGCGTCAGTGTCGAGGTGGTCTTTCAGCCAGGACAGAGTGAATTTCATTGCACGGGGCCTTTTTTGGCAGATATCCAGTCGGCACAGGCAATGGCAAAGAATGGACCAAGGTGCAAGCGCTGTGCGTCACGGATAGGTGGGGGTGCGGCCCAAAAGCTCGTCCAATTGCCACCCGATCCAGCCATGCGGGATGAAATGCCCGCCCGGATGGGTGTCCAGCACCACCTGCCCCTGCGCGCAATCAGTCCATTCCACGCGGCTGAGCGTCAGGATCGGCACCACGCTCCAATCACCGCGCGGTGTTGCTCCGTTACAGTTGTACTTTTCGCGCCACAGGGCCACCGGATAGGTCGTGTCTCCATTTGCGCCAAAAGGAAAATCCATCACCGTATCGCTGAGGCCATGCACATGGCGCGCCTCACGCGGGCCTTCGGGGCAGTTTTCGGTCTGGCGGATGCTGCCCGCAACGGCCAGCAAAGCGGCAATGTCATTGCCCGACTGGCAGACATAGCGCCACGCCATCGCGCCGCCGAAGGAATAACCCGAGACATAGATGCGGTCAGGGTCAATCGGATAGCGCTTGGCCACATCCTTGAGCACCGCATCGGCAAAAGGCACATCGCCAGTGTCCGAGGTCCAGAAATCCCAGCTTTTGCCCAGCCCGTTCGGGGCAACCAACAACACGCCACGCAGCTTCGTGGCCCCGGCAATGCGTTCGTGGTTCACCACCACGGTCCCCTGCCGCGCCCAGCCGTGGAAATGCAGCAATACGGGCATAGGCGTTTCACCGTCCCAGCCCTCGGGCTCCAGCACGTGGTACGAGCGGTCGCCGACCTCACAAGCCGTATCGCCGTGGCAGTCGGTGTTCCAAGGCCCCATGGCGAAGGCGGGGGAGGCGGTCAGCAGCAGAAGGCAAAGCAGTCGATAGATCATACGCGTGACCCTAGCGAGACTTTCCGCGCTGTCACATAACATATCAGTGTAGAAGGCCGTTGATCGGGCGTAGGCCGGGCTTCAGCCCGGCACCCATCCATCGCACATGGCGGGCTGAAGCCCGCCCTACACCCGCCCAACATCAGATCAGACCGCAAGCCGCGCCATTTCCAGACCGCGGGGTGGCGATCCAAGGGTTGTGCTGCACACTTTATGCCAGCCAAATCCGCGCGCTGTTCGAGCGTTGCGCTGGCGGAGACAAATCGCCAGCCCGTGCGGGCGGTCTGGCGATGGCGCGGCGGCCTATCGGTCTTTGCTCGGCGCCAAAAACTATGAACCCATTGGCTTCGACAGGCACCACGTCCTAATTACTTGAAGCTGTCTTTGATACGGCCCGGGAGGTCACGAAGCCTCTTCTGGCACATTGCCGAAGTCAGTTCCCCTGTTTCATATGGCAAGTGTACATTCACAACTTGAAACCCACCTATCCGTTGGCGACTTAGGTTACAGAAGTTGACAGAAATCTCACCTGACTCTCTCGCCATGTCATCAGCGTGCGGTGCGATTTGCTGCGACCAACGCTCTGATTCTTCAAGAACGCTAGAGGGAGCATTGACATCTAGGCAGTCAAAAGTCCTGCCATCACTCCCAGCAAAATAGACAACCTGGTTCGATGAAAACCCGTCAGGGAAAGCACTTCGGATCTCCGCAACCGTGTCCTGCCAAACCTTGAAACATAGGTGGTCTTTTTCGACTTGCTCTGCTGAGGAGAGGCTTGGGATTGCACCAAGCACAAGCCCGAAAACCACTTGAGAGGCATACCTCAACAAGTTTTGGCTCACCGAGACAAACCACCATGCAGGTTCGGCATATCCAGCGCCGCGAACCCGTAGTGCCGCAGCCAGCGCAGATCGCTGTCAAAGAACGCCCGCAGATCCGGAATGCCGTATTTCAGCATCGCCAGACGATCGATCCCAATCCCGAACGCAAAGCCCTGATAGACCTCGGGATCAATCCCACCGGCGGCGATCACCTTGGGGTGGACCATGCCGGAGCCCAGAATCTCCATCCAGTCGTCACCCTCGCCGATCTTCAGCTGACCGTTGTCCCAGGAACAGCGGATATCGACCTCGGCCGACGGTTCGGTGAAGGGGAAGTGCGAGGCGCGGAAGCGCAGCTCGACATCGTCGACCTCGAAAAACGCCTTCACGAACTCTTCCAGAACCCATTTCAGGTTCGCCATCGAGATGTCTTTGTCGATGGCCAGCCCTTCGACCTGATGGAACATCGGCGTGTGGGTCTGGTCATAGTCGGCGCGGTACACGCCGCCCGGACAGATCACGCGGATCGGCGCGCCCTGTTTCTCCATCGACCGGATCTGCACAGGGGACGTATGGGTCCGCAGCACGTGCGGCGGGCGGTTGTCGCCCTCGGCACGGTGCATGTAGAACGTGTCCATCTCGGCCCGCGCGGGGTGGTGGCCGGGGATGTTCAGGGCGTCGAAATTGTACCAATCGGTCTCGATCCGCGGCCCTTCGGCCACCGAGAAGCCCAGTTCAGCAAAGATCGCGGTCAGTTCCTCGGTCGCCTGGCTGATCGGGTGGATCGAGCCCTGACGGCGTGCGCGGGTCGGCAGGGTGACGTCCAGCCATTCGGTACGCAGTCGTTCATCCAGCGCAGCATCGGCCAGCGCGGCTTTCTTTGCGGACAGGGCCGAGTTGATCTCATCCTTCAGGGCGTTCAGCGCGGGGCCTGCAACCTGACGTTCCTCGGGCGTCATCTTGCCCAGCTCGCGCATCTTCAACGCGACCTCGCCTTTTTTGCCGACAGCCGCGACGCGGATCGCCTCAAGCGCGTTTTCGTCGCCTGCTTCGGCGATTTGGCCCAGATATTTTGCCTTAAGATCGTCCATGACGGCCCTCTGAATTTGGTCGAGAACCTGCTATCGGCCCCGCCCTGCGAATGCAAGCGGGACGGTGCGGATCAATAGCTGTATTCCGGGAAAATCCGGGTCAGGTCGCCATTCCAGTCGCCATTGTAGTGATCCAGCAACTCATCTGCCGGAACCTTACCAGTGTCGATACTTTCCTTGAGCGCATTCAGGAAATGCGTCTCATCCGGGACCAGACCCCCTGCACCGGGGCGCGCGCGGGCCTTCAACCCGGCCTCAGAGATCGCAACAACCTCACGCGCCAGATCGTGCATGTTGATGTCGCCGACCTGCGCCTGAAGGCCATGGACCGCAGCTTGCACGCGAAGCTCTTCGCGTGTTTCCGCATCCCAGCCCTTGACCAGATCCCACGCCGCATCCAGCGCGCCCTGATCATAAGTCAAACCAACCCAGAAGGCAGGCAGCGCACACAGGCGACGCCATGGGCCACCATCGGCCCCGCGCATCTCCATATATTTCTTGATCCGCGCTTCGGGGAAGGCCGTGGTCAGATGATCGGCCCAATCGCTGAGGGTCGGTGTTTCACCGGGCAAAGCAGGCAGCTCACCCTTGAGGAAATCGCGGAACGACATGCCCAGCGCGTTGATATACTGGCCATCGCGATAGACAAAATACATCGGCACATCGAGCGCATATTGCACATAGCGTTCGAATCCAAAGCCGTCTTCGAACACAAAGGGCAGCATGCCCGTGCGCGCATCATCCAGATGCCGCCAGATATGGCTGCGCCAGCTTTTCTGACCGTTTGGCTTGCCTTCAAAGAAGGGCGAATTGGCAAACAGCGCCGTCGCCACAGGCTGAAGCGCCAGCGCAACGCGCAGTTTCTGCACCATGTCGGCCTCGGACCCGAAGTCGATATTGACCTGAACCGTGCAGGTCCGCCGCATCATGGCGCGGCCCATAGTGCCGACCTTTTCCATATAGTCGTTCATCAACCGATAACGCCCCTTGGGCATCAAGGGCATTTCCTCGTGAGTCCATATCGGGGCCGCGCCCAGACCAATGAAACCTACGCCGATCTCGTCGGCGATGTCCTTCACCTCACGCAGGTGGGTGTTTACCTCATCGCAGGTCTCGTGAATCGTCTCGAGCGGGGCACCGGACAGCTCCAGCGCGCCACCGGGTTCCAGGCTGACATTCGCGCCATCTTTCTCCAGACCGATCAGCTTATCGCCTTCGCGCACTTCGCCCCAGCCATGGCGATCCCGCAGACCTTCCAGCACGGCCACAATCGAGCGTTTGCCTTCGAAAGGCAGCGGCTTCAGCGTGTCTTTGCAATAGCCGAACTTTTCGTGCTCGGTGCCGATGCGCCAGTCTTCTTTGGGCTTGCAGCCTGATTCCAGATATTCGGCCAGTTGCTCATGGCGTTCGATCGGACCGCCGCCGGACTGAGGGATGGACATGAACCGTGCTCCGATCCTGATGTGTCTGTCTTGAAGGTCAGTCGTGGTCGTAAATGACGCCAGTGTCAATGCAACCGCATATGCGCCGGGCGCGATGGGGTGCGTTCCCAGATGACAACCGGATGCCGCGATTTGCCGTTGAGTTCTGACAGCATTTGTTCGGTTTTCAGGCCCGGAAGGCTGGAGAATACATCAAACAAAGCTTCCGCCCCTTCTGCATTCACAGGAATGTGAAGCGCCGGCTGTCCCGACTGATCCAAAACCCAATGCGCAGGGTTCGAAGTCGGATCAAGCGCGAGCCGTTCGATCTCACGTGTGGCAACGATGCCGCCGTCCAAAGGACCCAGATAGGTGATCTGACCTTCGTCGACGGTCACCACACCCTGCCCGCCTGCACCCGTTCTGAACCGGGCGCGTTGCACACCAATGACGGCCAGCGCCGCGGACACCAAGATCAGGAACCAGCCTACCCAAGCCAGCAACCCACCCGGCCCGCTGACCCAGCTAAGGCCCAGAATCAGGACAAATGCCGCAACCAGAACTTCGCGCCAACGCCACAGGGCAAGTTTCGCTTCGGGTCGAAAAAAACTCATCTGTATTCCCCTGCAGAAACGCCCGAATACGGTGCCTGAATTGCCTCAAACTGCATGGACGTGAAATCGTGCACCAATTGACGATTTTCAATATCATCCACATCGGACATTCGCATCTGATATAACTTGCCGTTTTCCGCCCATTGCACGCTGTCGCCAAAGCGGTCCGCCCATTCCCATCCCGAACAATTCATTGCCTGTCCACCATTGGGTGGCAACAATGTGTAATGACTGGATATTAGTGCTCTGGCCTTTTTTCCGACCGTGAATTTCTGGCTCAAGGTCCAGTTTTCAGCGAGTTTCAGCCTTAACTCGACCTCGTATCTTTCGCCGCCCGTGCGGACCCAACCCCTTTGCTGCAAGCGAGACACGACAAGATCGCCCATGTGAAACCCGTCAGTCGAATGCGGGAAGTGGTCGGTTTCGGCTGCTCTCAGATCATCCGGCAGGTCCTCAGTCGGCGTTGCCCCGTTCAACCAGAGCCTGCCGTCCGCCGTGAATGCGCCACCGCCGAGCCAGCTGTCGGATTGCGGCCAGTACGCAACAGCCGTCAGCCACGGCGCTTTGGACACGGCCGTCCAGCAGCGACCACCCTTGCACGCAAAGTAAACAAGATGTTGCCCTGACGGGGACAGATCGCATCTGTGTTCGTGGATTCGGGCCGCAAGCCATTGCCCAAGTCTGACAGTACCCGTGCGGCGGTCCCACATCAAAACGGCAACATGGTCGGTCGGACCGCGGCGCAAAACAACTGCCTGATCTGACCCCAAAGCCGTCAATACGTGCAATCGGGGCGGTGGTGTCACGCCCAATCCCCCAGCGCCTGCTGCCACATGGTCAGCGCTGCAACGGCTGCCGTATCCGCCCGCAGGATACGCGGGCCCAGACTGACCACATGCGCATAGGGCAATGCTGTCAGTCGGGCGCGTTCTTTGTCGGAAAAGCCACCTTCGGGGCCGATGAGAATCGCCCATGGCCGTCCTTTTTCACTAGCGGCCAATCGCAGGGCCGAGCCGACCTCGGCCTCGTTGCAGAACATCAACTGACGGTCTTCGGGCCAACTGTCCAAAACCCGATCCAGCCGCTGCAAATCGGTGACTTCGGGCACGAAGGTGCCGCCACACTGTTCTGCAGCCTCGACCGCATGGGCCTGCAATCGGTCCTGTCGGATACGTTCGGAATTGGTGAACTCGGTCTGGACGGGCAGGATGCGGGCCGCACCCATCTCGGTCGCTTTTTCGACGATGAAATCGGTGCGGGCCTTTTTGATCGGCGCAAACAGGAACCACAGATCAGGCGGCAATTGCAAAGGTTTGGTCTGTTCAAGGCAGGTCAGTATTCCACCCCGCTTGCCCGCTTCGGCCACTTCAGCCAACCATTCGCCATCCCGGCTGTTGAACAAGGCCACAGCCCCGCCAACCGACAGGCGCATCACGCCAAACAGGTAATGCGCCTGGTCGCGCGTCAAAGGAACCGATTGCCCCTGACCCAAGGGCTGCTCTACATACAGTCTGATCTTCGCACTCATGAGACCTTACATATGCAAGGCAATGCCCCAACACCAGACGGTCAAGTCGCCGATGCCGTAACCGGCAATTGGGTCGACACTTATGCACCGGCCTTTGCCCGCCCTTATCTGCGCCTCAGCCGAGCGGACCGACCCATTGGAACGTGGCTGTTGCTGATTCCATGTTGGTGGGGCTTGGCCTTGGCCATCCTGCACGACGGTCAGCCCCGTTGGGAAGATCTGTGGATTGCCGTTGGATGCGCACTGGGTGCGTTTCTGATGCGAGGGGCCGGGTGTACCTGGAACGACATCACGGATCGGGACTTCGACGGGCAGGTTGAGCGCACCCGTTCACGCCCTATCCCTTCGGGGCAGGTCAGCGTCCGACAGGCTGCGGTGTGGATGATCCTGCAATGCCTGCTGGCGCTGGGAATCCTGCTCAGCTTCAATCAGGCGGCGATTGCAATGGGCGTTTTGTCCCTGCTGCCGGTGACAATCTACCCTTACGCGAAGAGGTTCACATGGTGGCCGCAGGTGTTCCTTGGGCTGGCCTTCAACTGGGGCGCGCTTTTGGCCTGGGCAGCACATAGCGGCTCGGTCGGGTGGCCTGCAATTTCACTATATCTGGCGGGCATCGCGTGGACCCTGTTCTACGATACGATCTACGCGCATCAGGATGCCGAGGATGACGAGTTGATCGGGATAAAGTCCACGGCGCGCCTGTTCGGCAAAGATACGGCGAAGTGGCTGAAATACTTTCTGGTGGCAACAATTTCATTTATGGGGCTGGCCATCATCGATGCAGGCGTGCCGGACGCTTCGATTCTGGCGCTGGTTGTTGCGCTATGCGGCCCTTGGGCGATGGGCTGGCACATGATGTGGCAGCTGCGCGGTCTGGATCTGGAAGACAATGCCAAGCTGCTGCAATTGTTCCGCGTCAACCGCGACACCGGCTTGATTCCGCTGATCTTCCTTTGCGTCGCTTTGCTGCTCTGATTGCACCTGCCGAATGGGGGCTGTAAAGATCGGCCCAAACGCCTGAGGAGTGTCAAACCCAAGCATGCGTCTGCCGTACTTTATTGCTGTATTGCTTATTTTTCTGGTCTCGGCCGGACTGTCCCTCGTGGCCGCCAGCTACGCTGTTACAAAGATCGAAGAGACATCCGAATTCGCTGTGCGTCGATCACTGGACCTTAAAGGACATGACTGGGCCGAGGTCGAATCCGACGGGCTGCGTGTGGTGCTGACAGGCACCGCGCCGGATGAAGCCACCCGTTTCAACGCGCTGACCGCTGCCGGAACCGAGGTCGATACATCCCGGGTGATCGACGAAATGGAGGTCGCGGCCACCTCGGCGCTGGCCCCACCCCGCTTTTCGGCAGAGATCCTGCGTAACGACAGCGGTATCTCGATCATCGGTCTGATCCCTGCCAGCGAGGACAGGGCTGATCTGATCGACCGGCTGAGCAATCTGGACCGAAGCGTTGCAATTTCAGATTTGATGGAAACAGCAGATTATCCCAAGCCCGACGGCTGGGATGCAGCGATGTCCTTCGCCATCGAAGCCCTAGCGCGGTTGCCTCGCGCCAAGATTTCCGCCAGTTCGGGATTGGTCAAGATCACCGCGATTGCAGACAGCCAGGACGAAAAACAACGGCTCGAGCAAGAGTTGACGCGCGCCGCGCCGACCAGTCTGCGGATTGGATTGGCAATCTCGGCACCACGCCCCGTCATCACGCCATTCACTCTGCGTTTCTTGATCGACGAAGACGGCGGGCAGTTTGACGCCTGTTCCGCGCAGGATGAAAAGGCGCGCGACCGGATCGTGGCCGCCGCACGTGATGCAGGGTTGCAGGGCACCTATACGTGCACAATCGGTCTGGGAGAGCCTTCGCCACGTTGGCCGGAAGCTGCCGAACAAAGCATTCAGGCCCTGTCAAAAATCGGTAAGGGTACCGTCACCTTGTCAGATGCAGACATTACGCTGGTTGCCGCACAGGGAACGGACCCTGCTCAGTTTGACCGGGTTGTGGGTGAACTTGAAACCGCCTTGCCACCTGTCTTTGCATTGCATGCCGTGTTGCCGGAACCCGAAGACACGGATGCGACCGGCCCGGTTGAGTTCTCGGCCACCCGCAGCCCCGAAGGCCTGGTACAGCTGCGCGGGCGTCTGGGCGATGAAACCCTGCGTGACATGGTCGACAGTTATGCTCGTGCCGCGTTTGGGTCCAATCAAGTTTACACAGCCACCCGCATCGTGACCGATCTGCCTTCGGACTGGCCTGTCCGTGTTCTGGCCGGGCTGGAAGCATTGGCGCAGCTGCATAATGGCGCTTTGACCGTGACGCCTGATACAGTGGAGTTGACAGGGCTCAGCCACGAAGAAGACGCCAAGGCCCGTATCGCAGGTCAGTTGTCGGATAAGCTGGGCGAGGGGCAGGAATTCATTCTGACGATCACATATCAGCCTCCGCCGGAACCCGAAGACGCCCTGCCAGACCCGGAAGTCTGTGAACAACAGATCGCTGAACTCCAGGCCGCCAGCAAAATCGCCTTCGAACCCGGATCGGCCACGATTGCGTCGGATTCACGCGACACCGTGAACCAGATCGCAGACATCCTGCGGGACTGCGGCCCCATCCGGCTGGAGATTCAGGGTCACACAGACAGCCAGGGCCGGGAAGAGATGAACCAGCAGCTCAGTCAGGCTCGGGCCCAGTCCATCCTGAACGAACTGCGCGGGCGTCGCATTCCCACCAGCAGCTACACGGCAGTCGGTTACGGCGAAACGCAGCCCATCGCGGATAACGACACCGAAGAAGGCCGGGAAGAAAACCGTCGCATTGAATTCCGCCTGATCCGCCCCGAGCCTGTCGAGGCCAATGAAACGGGTCTCGAAGCACTTGAGGCAGAGGCTGACGCGCCTGAAGCAGACCAGACCGACACGACCGCATCAGATGCGGATGCAGAGGACCAGTAAGTTGAACAGAATAGAATTCATCATCGCCACGGCCATCATTCTGTTTGCGGCCTTCTGCATGGGCTGGTTTGCCAACTGGCTGGCACACCGCCTGTCCCGCGTCCGCCAAAGCGATGTGGCCGATCTGGACCGGATGAGTCAGGAACTGCACGAGGCCGAAGAAACCCGTGATCAGGCCATCACCTATCTTCAGCAGCGCGAGGCAGAGCTGACCAATCAGCTGACCCAGACCGAGGCTGAGCTGGCCGCCGCCATGGACGGTCTGCGTGCCGCACGGCAAGAGGCCGAAGAATTGCGCGGGCGGATCAACAACGCTGACTGATGCGCCCGCGACCTGATCGGGTCACAGTATCTGTTCAAGATCCGTGATCAGATCCTCGGGGTCTTCCAGACCAACCGACAGCCGGAATACACCATCCCCGGCGTAATCCCGGTAGCTTTGCAGCTGCGCCCCTTCCAAACGGAATGAGGTCTGCATCAAAGCCTCTGTTCCCATCCAGAAAATCAGACTGCGATGGTGGCCCAATGACACGGCGTAATGGACGATCTTCAGTTTGTCGATCATCTGCTGTGCCAGTGCTTCTCCGGTGGCATTGTCGCCCACCTGAAAGGTGATCATGCCAGATGAATTCCGCATCTGCCGCTGTGCCAGTTCGTATTGTGGGTGTGATTTCAGGCCCGGATACACAACTTTGGTGACGGCCCCGCGTGTTTCAAGCCATTCGGCAACCGCCATGGCCCCCGCCTGATGCGCCTTCATTCGAAGCGGCAAAGTTGCCATACCGCGGGCGATCATCCACGCGTTGAAAGGTGACATGATGCTGCCGTGATGAATGGCCGACTCGTTGCGGATCTTCTCGATCAACTCTTTGCGGCCCGCTACCGCTCCGCCGATGGCGTCACCATGCCCGCCTATGAACTTGGTCACGGAGTGCATGATCAGATCGACGCCCAAATCTTTGCTGGGTTGACCAAGCGGAGACGCAAAGGTGGCATCACAGGACAACAAAGCCCCGGCATCTTGTGCAATGGCTGAAACCGCAGCCAGATCGGTCAATCGCCCGATTGGGTTCACCGGTGTTTCCGTATGGATCAGCCGCGTGTTCGGCCTGATCGCTGCTGACACCGCCGCCAGATCAGACATGTTGACGGTGCTGACCTCGATCCCCAAGCGCGGCAGCGTGTCCCGCGCCAGCTCGGCCACGCCCGCATAAGACACGTCAGAGACGATCACGTGATCCCCGGCAGACAGGAAGGTCAGGAAAATCGCAGTTGCAGCCGCCATGCCTGACGCCAGACAGATACAATCCTCGGTGCCTTCCAAGGCGCTGATCTTGGTTTCAAGCGTTCGCACGTTGGGGTTGGCCCAGCGCCCATAAAGGTAGGGGGCCTCTTCCTCGAGATCATGGGCCGAGAACCCGGCCACCTGACCAGTGACAAAAGTCGAGGACATATGCAAAGCCGGTGCAGATGCACCATTGGTCGGGTCCGGTTCTTCGCCCGCATGAATAGCGCGCGTCGCAAGACCCTTGTTTCTCAAATCGTTTTGCATGGGGATGTCCTCTTGATCCGGTTGATCGGATTAAGCGTGAGCCCAAACGCCAACGTCTAGAGGGGAAATGTGCCAAGTATAGTTTAAAAACGACCACAACATTCACCCCGCACTTTTTGCTTAGCATCAATAGCGGTTCAATACGTCGACCAACATGAAGACTACGACACTGGAGGAAGGATCAGCGGAACAGGCTAATTTGTAGTTCTGAACAAACGATAGGCGAGAGACGAATTGATCGGCGTGTTTTGGCCTACACGCCCAGTTCGACTTCAACTTCATTAATAAATTCAATAATATGAATTGGTGCGATTTTGCCTGCACATACTTAAGTCCGCTATTCAACAAAACTGGAGTGAACTATGTATCTCAAGCCAATATTGAAGACTGCCGCAACATTAACAGCACTTTTCGCGACATCCGCTTTTGCCTCAAGCGATGTTATACCATCCGAGAACGACACCTTTACAAAATGGGGCGAAGAATCTGGTTGGACTATCTTTGTCGATGAAACCCGCGGATCATGCTTGATTGAGCGCGTGGATGAGAACAACAATGTCGTTCAAATGGGCCTGACCAAGGATCAGGAAATGGGCTATCTTGGTGTCTTCACGCAAAATGACATCGGCTTGAAAGGTAAGAAGGAGAAAATCTTCTTGTCACTTGACGGAAACGTTTATGAGGCCGAAGCACGCAAGAAAACCAAGCATTTGGCTGAAGGATATACCGGAGGCTATATCTTGGCGAACAACGCGCAATTCGTTGATGACGTTATGAAAAAATACGAAATGACAGTGTTCCCCGAAAAAGAGTTCGCGTTCACTGTAAGCCTGGACGGAACGCTGAAGGCCATTGAAGCCGCTCGCACATGTAATTCCGAACAGAGCAGCTAAAGTCTTGTGTTCAACTCCGGCACCTGAACTTGGGTGCCGGACGCTCCTACCACCGGGTTAGTGCGTCTTCGTCTTCGTCCTTGGCGGCAACCCACTCCGCACCGGCCCCAGTGATTTCTTTCTTCCAGAAGGGTGCGCGGGATTTCAGGTAATCCATCAGATATTCAGCCGCTTCAAACGCGTCCTTGCGGTGCGGCGCTGCGGTGGCCACCATCATGATCCGTTCGCCCGGGGCCAGGCGACCATGGCGGTGGATCACCAACACATCACCCAGTGACCAACGATCCTTGGCTTCCTGAGCAATCTTGGTCAGGGCACGTTCGGTCATGCCCGGATAATGTTCGATCTCCATCACATCCAGATCACCGCTTGCAAGATCGCGTACGACGCCGGTGAAGGTGACAATGGCACCGTTGGCATCATCCCCGGCGGCAAAGGCGTTGGCCTCAGCGCCCAGATCGAAAGCCTCTTCCTGAACGGAGATCTTCATCGCTTAACCACCTGTCATCGGTGGGAAAAATGCAACCTCACGCACACCGGTCAGCGAGGCATCAAAATCTGAAAGCTCCTGATCCAATGCCACGCGCAGGGCTGACAAATCGGCAAAAGCCGCTGCGTAACGTTCTTCCCTTGCGCTCAGCTCTGCCACAAGATCGCTGACCGTGGCAGCGCTGGTTTCGACTTTTTCCTTTGGCAAACCGATGCGTTCGCGCACCCATGCAAAGTACAACACATCCATCGCTTAGCTCTCCTTCAGATGCGGCATGGCTTTACGTAAGTAGTCATAACCGGTGATCAATGTCAGCGTTGCGGCGATCCACAGCAGCCACAGCCCAATCTGACCAGCCCAATACATGCCTTCGACATTCCAGCGCAGATGGTTCACGTCTTCAACCTGTCCCGTGATGATCTGCTCAACCAGTTCAGCATCCATTCCGAAGCTCGCCATAACGGCATAGTGTTCAAAGATACCTTGCGAAAACAGAACCGCGATGGCGACCATCTGTGCTGTGGTCTTCCACTTGGCCAGCTTCGTAACCTTCAGCGTCCCCGCCACATCGCCCAGAAATTCACGCAGGCCCGAGACAAAAACCTCGCGGAACA